>DASTZJ010000123.1:0-3846 GCA_035764345.1 Candidatus Udaeobacter sp. | reverse complement strand
TGGCGGCGATGTGATTCTACGGGCTGACCGGCATGTGGATAATTTAGCCAATCTTTTTTATGAGCCGATTATCAAAGCGAAAGGCGGCGGCCACGGCCAAGGGAAGAAAATGGCTGGGCGCACAGGTGCGAATAAGATCGTGAAGGTTCCTGTAGGCACAGTTGTTTGGCGCGCCGAGGACGACAAATCCTCAACGTCCAAAGTCCGGCAGACAACTCCCAACTCAGATCAATCCGCGAGCCGCATTCCGCAATGTGAAGTGGATTTGATCGTCGATCTCATTCGCGACGGGCAGGAATTCGTGCTTTGTCGCGGCGGAGAAGGAGGGAAGGGCAACGTGCATTTCAAGAGCTCGCGTAATCGCGCACCGCGCCAATACACCGACGGCGAAGAGGGCGAGCATGGACATTTTCTACTGGAGCTGCGAACGATTGCTGACGCCGGATTGGTCGGTTACCCGAATGCCGGTAAATCGACGTTACTGCGGAAAATTTCAGCTGCGCGGCCGAAGGTTGCGCCATATCCGTTCACGACGTTGCATCCGGTCGTCGGAGTGATGGAGTTACCGGGTTATCGTCACGCCACGATCGCAGACATTCCCGGTTTGATAGAGGGAGCACATCGCGGACTTGGCCTGGGTCACGAATTTTTGCGCCACATTACACGTTGTCCCATTTTGATATTCGCGGTCGATGTTGCCGGAAGCGAAGGACGCAGTCCGGCGCAAGATTTGCAAAATCTTCGGAAAGAAATCGATCTGTACGATCCGACGCTTTCATCGCGGCCGTGGTTAGTTGTCGCGAACAAAATGGATTTGCCGGATGCGAAGGAGAATCTCGAGCTGCTGCGAGAAAGATTTCCTAGAATTAGCATCCTTCCAATCTCGGCCGAGAAGGGAGAGGGGATCGACGCGTTAAAGGAAGCGTTGGCAGGGAGGATGACGAGCGACCAGCATATCGTCTCGTCAATTAAAGGTGGACAAGCCCGGAATCACTAGCGAGACTGGCCGCTGTTTATGGGGAGGCGGGTTGTAGCGAGCTATTGCTCCAGCTTTCTGAAGCCGGAGATGTTGCACATTTACCGGCAGGTAAAAGCGCTCCGTGGCGTGGATACTTTCGTTGTCACGAAGGAGGTTCAGAATGCAGAGCGATTTCCGTTTGCCGACGTGGAAGTTATTCCAAAGCGGCGCACGAACCTCCTTGTGCACGGCTGGTTGAAATTCGTGGAGCGACGCCCGCCCATTGTCTATCGGGGCGAGTATCAGACCCTTGATTCGCTGTTGGAGCGCCATGGCGCCGACCTGATGCATATTTATTTTGGCCATACCGGCGTCCACCTGCTCCCTTTCATCGAGCAATGGGACAAACCGTGCGTGGTATCTTTCCATGGCGCCGATGTCGCGCACAAAAAAGACATCAAGGATTATCCGGCAAAACTACGCCGTCTTTTCAAGGCGGTTCCGCTCGTGTTTGCACGTTCCCAATCGCTCGCTGACCGATTGATTCAGTTAGGTTGTCCATCGGAGAAACTGCGCATCAATCGCACCGGCATTCCCCTAAATGAATTTCCATTTGTGCAGCGGCAATCGCCAGGCGACGGCAAATGGAGAGTGGTCCAGGCGTGCCGGTTGATTCCGAAGAAAGGTGTTGCGACGAGCCTTCGCGCTTTCGCCGTTTTTAAGAAAGACAATCCGAAAGCGGAATTTTTCATCGCTGGCAAAGGACCTCTCCAACCAGAACTGGAGATGCTCGCCGACGGATTAGGAATTCTTAGAGACGTGCATTTCGTTGGATTTCTGTCGCAACGGAAACTGCTTGAGCTTTATGCGAGCTCGCATCTGTTTTTGCATCCGAGCGAAATATCCGCGAATCAAGACCAGGAAGGTGTGCCGAACTCGGTCCTGGAAGCGATGGCGACCGGGTTGCCGGTAGTTGCGACGCGTCATGGTGGGATACCGGAAGCGGTGGAGCATGAACGCACTGGGTTCCTGGTAGCTGAGGAAGATCACGTTGGATTGGCGAACGCAATGCAGCTCATCACGCGTTCGCCGGGCCTGTTAATGCAAATGGGAGCCCGTGCACACGCCACTGTGGTCGAACGATTCGAGCAGGACACTCAAATCGACCAGTTAGAATCGTTCTACGAAGAAGCGATTAGCCTCAATGGTGCCTCCGTGCCGGTGAAATCGAAGCCCGTGGCGCAGCTTGCTCCGCGGTTTGCCGAGGGATTGCCCGCGAAATAACGGTTCAGTCGAAGAATTTCAAATTTCCTGAAATGTCGGTCTTCGAAGGCTTGAGAAAATTGGTATGAAGAGAAAACCGACTCCTGAAAACTCAGATTGGAATTTTTGTTTGTCATTCGGAACAAAACGCGCTTTGGTATTTGCGTTCAAGTTGTAGCCGGGGCGGCTTTTCTGCCGGAGTTGCGCTGGTGCGGAACGAAGGCGGATGACCCCGGTCAGGCCGGCATCACCGATGCCGGCTACAGCTGTGCTTATTAAAATGCGAAACCGTTGTTTTCTTTTGGCAGTGCTAATGTTGTTTTGGGGGCTTGCCCTCACAACATCAACGCTCGCTGCCGAGGCCGCATCCACCCAACCCGAGCACGAGGCCGTCTCGTTAAAACCACAGATGCTTGTTCAGTTCGGCGGCTTTGGAATCACAAACTCAATGCTGGTGACCTGGATTGTGGCTGCTGGTATCATCATTCTTGCGCAAACCGCGATGCGCAACCCCAAACCAATTCCAGGTCGCCGACAGAATTTTTGGGAGTGGATGGTCGAGGGTCTCTACACGTTCCTTGAAAATATCATCGGACGCGATCTGGTGACAAAAGGATTTTGGTTTTTTGCGTCGATTTTCATTTTCATTCTGTTCGTGAACTGGTTCGGCTTAATCCCAGGAATCGGAACAATCGGCTGGGGTCACTACGACGCCTCGGGAAATTTCCATGTCGATCGGCCATTGCTACGCGGTGGCAACGCGGATCTGAACCTGACGACCGCAATGTCGGCCATATTCTTCGTGATGTGGTTTGTCTGGGCGATTCAGGCCAACGGCTTCGGAGGATTCTTGAAAGAATTGTTTGGCCCAAAAGGTGAGACGACCGGTGTTGTGAAAATCCTGATGGTCGTCATCTTTTTCGCCGTTGGCTGGCTCGAAGTGATCTCGATTATATTTCGACCGATCGCGCTCAGTTTTCGATTGTTCGGAAATATTTATGCCGGCGAAAGCATTCTTGAGGCAATGTCCACGATGATCCCGTGGCTGTCACCAATCCTGCCAATTCCGTTCTATTTCCTCGAAGTGCTCGTGGGATTCGTGCAGGCGCTCGTTTTCATGCTGCTGACTGCGGTTTTCACAATGCTAATTGCAGAACCGAAAGAGGGGCCGGAGCATGCGCACTGATTTTTCGACGATCTCGTGACGAGATCGCAAAACCAACTAAGTAAAATATGATACTACCAATACTAGCAGAACTGGGCGGAAGCATTCACGTCGGGCTTGCCGCGATGGGCGTCGGAATCGGAATCGGCTTGACCGGCCTCGGAATGACCACCGCGGTCGGTCGCAATCCTGGCGCGTTCACGCAAGTGCTCGTGCACGGAATTCTCGCCATCGCGTTAACCGAGGCGATCGTGTTCTACGCGCTCTACCTTTTGCCCAATAAATAGTTTTGTTGCGGGCGGGTAAATTCGCCTGAACGCATGAACGAGTTTTATCTTATGATAACGATACTTGCCGCCGCCAGCGGAGGCGTCAGCGACGTTGTGCGTGAAACAGCTCATATGTTCGGCTGGAACTGGAAGCTGTTTCTGTCGCAGGTCATTAGCTTCTGCATTGTTGC
>DASTZJ010000122.1:0-4222 GCA_035764345.1 Candidatus Udaeobacter sp. | reverse complement strand
AGTGTCGATGTGCCAATAATCGCCTCCGCCGGGAAATGGATTGATCTTCCAGCCAAACAAATTGCTATAAAACGCCTTGACGCGTTCGGGGTTGTCGGCCGGGATTTCAAACCAAACGATGCTTGCAGCTTGTTTCTTCTTTGACTTGCTCATGTTTTTCCTTTCTGTTGATGTGTGATTTTGGAGATACGACGAATGACCAAGCCGACTTAGGACAGAATTCTTCCGGCTAAGTCGTCCGGCCGTCAACGCAGCGTTGCAATCGTTTCAAAAGGAACGCTCGCTCCGATTTCGTCTCTGCTAGTTCAAATGATTTACGGAATTGCTCGGCAGCAACTTGCAGATTGCCCGACTGCATTTCGAATTCGCCAAGCACCGCATAAAGCAGATAATACGAGCTCAGTTTATTGAGATCTCGAATGCCTCGCACAGCCTGGAGTCCAGCTTTTGGTCCACGGATGTTCGCAATCGCCACGGCACGATTGAGGGCGACGACCGGCGACTGATCAAATTCAACTAACCGATCGTAAAGCGAAAGGATCTTCTGCCAGTCGGTAGATTCGTAGTCCCTTGCTGCACAGTGACAGGCGGCGATTCCGGCCTGGAGATGATATTCGCTAAGCTCGTTACCTGCCGCCGATTCCGCGAAGTGAAACATTCCGCGCGCGATCATGGATTTGTCCCAGCGCGTCCGATCCTGCTCTTGCAGACGCAGCAGATTACCCTCGCTGTCTAGGCGTGTCGGATTGCGAGCGGCATTCAACAGCATCAATGCCAAAAGGGCATGTGTCTTGGGCTGATTGCCCGTTGGATGTTCGGCGAGCAGCTCGGCAAGGCGAATTGCTTCTTCACAGACTTCCGCGCGAACCAAATGCTCGCCGCTGGACGCTTTGTAGCCTTCGTTGAACAGGAGGTAAAGCGACTGCAAGACATTATCCAATCGCTGCGTCAGTTCTCTGGCTACGGGAATTTCAAACGGAATCCGGGCCTGACGGATTTTTTGTTTTGCCCTGGTCAATCGCTTCGCAATCGCGGCCTCTGTCGTTAGAAATGCGTGACCGATCTCCGCGACACTAAAGCCGCATAACGTTTTCAACGAGAGTGCGACTTGCGCCTCCGCGGGAATGGCCGGGTGACAACAGACGAACATCAATCTCAAACGATCGTCACGAATTTCGTCTTCCGAGAAAATCGCCTCGTCCGGCGCAGCATTGTCTCGATCCATCAGACGAATGATTTCTGCCTGTTTGGTCTGAAATATTTTTCTTCGCCGAACCACGTCCAACGCAAGATTGCGCGACGCACGCATAATCCAGGCTGAGGGATTTTTCGGAACTCCATAGAATGGCCAGGTCTGCAACGCCCGCGCGAGGGCTTCCTGAACGACGTCTTCCGCAAGGTTGAGATGCTCGATGCCAAAGATTCTTGTGAGAGTGGCAACCATCTTTGCCCCCTCGTAGCGAAAAAGATGTTCCACTAGTTGCGACACGCCGTCCGGTTCTGGCACAACGGTTTTCAAAGGCACCATTTCTGCCATACCCTCAAGGCGCATAAAGACAACAAACTGTAATTTCGACCAGAGGTCTGGTGAAACATCACCGAACCATTCCGGTGTAGACGTACGGTTGCCCAGCTACTTCCGCCTCAGATCCGTTCTTCTTCCAAGTCGTACACGTCGAACCAGTGATGCACCACCCTGTTACGCGGAATGAACTGCTGAATATAATCTTCCATGTACTCCTGGAGTTCCAAAGGCAGGTCGCTCAGGTGCAGGTCACGTTCTTTGTTGTTCCAGGCAATGATTTCGGCGCGCGGACGCTTTTTGGCATGCTCGCCAATCCACCCGGCAATCTCATCGTCGGTTGCACCAGTCGCAACGAAGGACCGAAAGTCGTCATAATCAATTTCGGCAAATTTCAGCCAGCGTTGATCCAGCGGACAATTGGAGTGGTACTCCCCTTCCCAGCCTACCAGCACTGCGCGGCACTTGTCCACGGCGCGTGCCGCCAGCACATACCCAGCCAGCGTTTGGCGCGGGCTGCGCGGAAATTGTTTCCCATCGCGCAGATCGCGCGCCAGCAACTTCACTTTTTCGAGGTTCTTATCCATAACGTTTCTTCATCGTTTCTTACATGCTTGCTTTACCTTTTCGAAGCCGATTGAGCGACTGTGCTTGCGGGCTTTGATTCTTCCGTCGATTTCACTTCAACCTGGATGCCTTCCCGCAAATCGTCGGTTGGGTTCGTAACAACCTTTGTATTTTCCTTCAGGCCATCGAGCACTTCGATTCGATCGCCGAAATCACGACCGACCCGAATATTTTGCCAGTGGATGCGATCCTCGTTTCCAATCGTCGCCACCTGAGGTCCTGCCGTTCGGAACAAAAACGCGTTTGCGGGTACGACGAGCGGTGCATTCTCGTCAACCAGCAAAAATTTCACCTGCCCGTACATGCCAGCGTAAAGCTTTCCGTCGTGATTTGGCACCTGCACTTCCACCTGCATGGTGCGTGACTGCGGATCAAGCGCGCCCGCCGTGCGAGTCAAAATCCCGTCGAATTCCTGGCTCGGGAATTCCTGAAGCAGAATTTTCGCGGCTAGGCCTTCGTGAATCGACGGTGCATTTTCCTGCGGCGCGTACACGTAAACGCGTAACGGGTCACTCTGCACGATGCTGAAGAGAGGTGTGCCGGTACTACCGCTGCCAGCCGTCACCAGCGTGCCGAAATCGACAAATCGAGCGCTGATTTTCCCGCTAAATGGTGCGACAATCCGTTCGAAGCCCTGCAATTTTTGTAATTGCTCGTAGTTGGCTCTGGAGGCTTCGTAAGCTTTTTCGTTTTGGTCGTACTCCTGGTTGGACACCACCTTTTTCTGAACCAGATCGCGCCAACGGTCAGCCGTGACTTTCGCCAACTCGAAATTGGCCTTCGCCTGCGCGACTTGTTGGTCCAGATCAGGCGTTTCAATTTCGGCGAGCAGCTGGCCTTCTTTGACGTCATCGCCGATATCGACTTTCCAGTCTTTCACGTATCCGTTCGAGCGCGGATAAATCGTCGTTGCCTTGAACGCCTGAAACGTGCCAGGCAAGATCAAATCCTTCGGTTTACCGTCGCGCTGCGCGCTTACGACGTTCACTGCAAGCTGGCTCGCTTCGTCCGTGAACCGCTGTTGCTCGGCATGGGCACGCATGTGTCGCCAAACGCCGCTAATCACCAGAAGAGCGAGAATAGAAACGGCGACGACCGGCCCCCAAACAGCAACGCTGCGCTGCGGCGGATGCGTTGGGACGCCAGGTTGTGGTGTGCGCGCACTGCCGCGATCGCCTTCGTGCAGCGCTGCTCGTGATTGCACCGGGCCAGAGCGATCCTCCACGCCATCATCGCCGTGTCCGTTGTGTTTTTGCTTTTCCATCACGCCTCGCGCGTCCTTTCTCCACGCTCCTGCCGCTCAAACTCTTCGTCTTCATCGCAAGTGAATTCCGCTCTTCGCAACGTGCTGTAAACGACAGGCACGAAAAACAGTGTTGCGAAGGTAGCAACGATTAATCCGCCAATCACCGCGCGACCGAGTGGCGCATTTTGTTCACCGCCCTCGCCAAGACCGAATGAAAAAGGTAACATTCCGATGATCATTGCGAGCGCAGTCATCATGACCGGGCGCAGCCGTGTGAAACCGGCAGACAACGCGGCATCGTGCGCATTTTTTGAGTGTTGGCCACAGCGCTCATCGTTAGCGAATGTCACAACCAAAATGCTGTTCGCTGTGGCGACGCCAATGGCCATGATCGCTCCCATCAGCGAGGGAACGTTGAGCGTTGTGCCAGTCACGAACAACATCCAGATAATCCCGGAAAGCGCCCCCGGCAGCGCCATAATGATGATGAATGGATCGGTCCAGGATTGGAAATTGACCGCCATGAGAAAGTAAACGAGCACGATCGCAAACAGAATGCCGGCGCCGATGCCGGCAAACGACTTGTTCATGCTCTCAACCTGGCCGCGAACACTTAGAAACGTGCCGCGCGGCAGCTTTGATTTGGCCTCGTTGACAACTTTGTTTACCTGATCGGCCACGCCGCCGAGGTCGCGGCCTTGCACATTGGCGAGCACGTCAAACACTGGCTGCACGTTGTAATGGTTCACTATTACTGGCGATTCGCGGCGCTCAACGGTCGCAAGATTTCCGAGCAACTCCGGTCGCGGCAAGTTCGGCGCGACCAC
>DASTZJ010000121.1:0-2206 GCA_035764345.1 Candidatus Udaeobacter sp. | reverse complement strand
ACGGGCAGGCCGAAGCAGTTTATCTATGTGTTGCGGCTGGTGCCGCGACTGCATGCGGATTCAGCTTGGACGAAAGAGGATAACGCAGTGCTCGAGCGGCATTTTGCTCGGTTTCAGGAGGCCACTAAATCCGGTCAATTGATTCTTGCGGGACGAACGTCAGAACCAGGCGACAAGACATTTGGCATTGCCATCTTTGAGGCGGCCGATGACGACGCAGCGAGAAAGTTCATGCAAGAAGATCCGGCCGTCGTGGGCGGATTGATGACGGCGAAACTTCACCCGTTTGCGGTCGCGCTTCAACGCAAGAATCCGTAGAGAGGCTTTTGCGATTACCATCAGCTATTGATGCTGAGCCAGAATCCCCGCAAAACGCCAGACTTCGTGAAAGGTATTGTAAAGCGGAGTAGGGGCGACGCGGATGACGTTCGGTTCGCGAAAATCGCATTTCACACCGGCGGCTTCGAGCTCCTTTAATAATTCCTTTGGATGCTCGTGCGCCAGGATCGACAACTGGCAACCGCGCTCATCAGGATTGCGTGGCGTGATGACGGTAAATTTTTTGGATCCTATTTCCCTTAACAGGAATTCGAGATAACTGGTAAGCCTGATGGATTTGGCGCTTAGCGGTTCCATACCGCCTGCGGCATCGAAGATCGCGAGTGAAGCACTCAATGGTGCCATGGAAAAAATCGGCGGATTGCTGATCTGCCAGCCGTCGGCCGACGGAACCGGGACGAATTCAGGTTCCAGATGTAGTCGGAATCGCGTGTTCGGATCGTTGCCAAACCAACCGGCGAGTCGCGGCAACTTCGTGTTGGTCGCGTGTCGTTCGTGCACGAATGCGCCTGCGACTGCGCCGGGACCTGCATTGAGATATTTATACGAACACCAGACAGCGAAATCGACGTTCCAATCGTGCAATGTCAGCCGCACGTTCCCGACGGCGTGAGCAAGATCGAACCCAACGACGATGCCGTCTGCTTGCGCTACAGCCGTGATTTTCTCGATATCGAACAACTGACCCGTGAAAAAGTTCACGCCTGCAAACATCACCATCGCGAGATGATCGGCGTGTTTCCCGATGAGATCGCCAATGTCTTCCGTTCTGAGCGTGAACTCGCCTTTGCGCGGGCGTGCGAGAATGAGTGTGTCTTTCGGATCGAGTCCATGATGCGCGATCTGCGTTTTGATCGCATACGTATCGGAAGGAAACGCCGGATCTTCCATCAAGATCTTAAAACGCGATCTGCTCGGCCGGTAAAAAGTGGCCGTCATGAGATGGAGGTTCACCGTGAGGCTGTTCATGCAGATTACCTCCAACGGTTTCGCTCCAACGAGCCGCGCGGTCGGTTCGCGCAATGCCTCGTGATAGGTGTACCATGGCGTTCCCGTCGCGTGATGCGCATCGACACCGAGCTTCGCCCAGTTGTCTAATTCTTCCTCGACCACTCCTCTCGCCGATTTTGGCATCAGGCCTAACGAGTTGCCGGCAAAATAGATCAGTGGCTTGTCATCTTTGCCGAGAGGTAGATGAAATTTGTCGCGGAAACCGCGCAGCGGATCCTCGGAATCGAGTTGCTTTGCGAAATTTTCGTCGGTGGAAAAAGTCATGATCGATTAGAACAACGTTCAACGCTCAACCCGCCTTCGCAAGGCTACGGTGCGGCAGGCGATCAAAGTCCAATTCAGTGCATCTCGAGACCCTCAACGCTCAGCTATCAACCATCAACTCGCTGTTGGTGCCTGCATGAACTCGATGGTGGTGCCGTCAGGATCGCGAACATAGACCACGCGCTTTCCGGCGTTCGGGCCGGATTGAAGAGTTTGCGGTTTACCGGCAGCTGTCCAGCCGGACGCCTCGATCGCGCTCAAAATCGAGTCGAGATCATTAACGATGAGTGCGACGTGTACGGAACCGACGTCGCAGGGTCGAAGATCGACGTGCCGTTTACGCTCGGTCGGTGCGAGATACTCCAAGAGTTCGATCTTGTGACCGCCGGGCGTTTTCACAACCGCGAGTTTGAGCTCAGCACCTTCGATGCCGGTGATTTCACTGGCCATTTTGCCGGTTTGATGAGCGGTATGCGAAAGCTCGAAGCCGAGAACATCGCGCCAGAAAGTGAGTGAGCGCTCAAGATTCGAGACGGTGATGCCTGTATGATCGGCCGCGATGATATGAAATTTGTTCGTGCTCATCCTCGTG
>DASTZJ010000120.1:0-4557 GCA_035764345.1 Candidatus Udaeobacter sp. | reverse complement strand
CGAAACTTGAGCGGGCAAACAGTCGAAGCGTTGCTGATATCGATCGCGCACGCTCAACCACTCATCGTCGGTTTGAACTGTTCGCTCGGTCCGGATGAAATGGAACCGTTTGTGGAAGAGCTGGCGCGCATTTCGCCGTACTACATGAGTGCATATCCGAACGCGGGTCTGCCGGATCCGCTTTCGCCGACGGGTTTTCCGGAAACAGCCGAAACTTTTGCACCCAAGGTCGCGAAGTGGGCAGAGAACGGCTGGCTCAACGTAGTTGGCGGTTGTTGCGGCACGACGCCGGATCACATTCGCGCGCTCGCAAAACTGGTGCGTGAATCTTCGCCGCGTGTCATGGAAAGAACAATCAGCTACACATGATTCTACGACTTTCCGGGCTCGAACCGTTGAATGTTACACCGGAATTCGGCTTCGTTGTCGTCGGCGAGCGGACCAATATCACAGGATCGCCGAAGTTTTCGAAGCTGATTCTTGCGGGCGATTTCGACGGGGCTCTGGCTGTAGCGCGTCAGCAGGTGCAGGGCGGCGCGAACCTTCTCGATGTGAACATGGACGAAGGGATGATCGACTCGGAGGCCGCCATGATTCGGTTCCTGAACCTGATCGGCAGCGAACCAGAGATCGCACGTATTCCAATTGTGATCGACAGCTCGAAATGGAGCGTCATCGAGGCAGGGCTCAAATGCTTGCAAGGAAAAGCGGTTGTGAATTCCATCAGCCTGAAAAATGGCGAAGAAGACTTTCTCCAACAAGCCCAGCTAATAAGGCGATACGGCGCCGCCACCATTGTGATGGCGTTCGATGAGAAAGGTCAGGCCGATAATTTCCAGCGCAAAATCGAGATTTGCGCCCGCGCTTACGATCTGTTGACCAAACACGCGAACTTCCCGGGGAGCGATATCGTCTTCGATCCAAACATTCTGACCGTCGCCACTGGCCTCGAAGAACATCGGAACTACGCGGTCGATTTCATTGAAGCGACGCGATGGATCAAAAAGAATCTTCCAGGCGCGCGCGTCAGCGGCGGGGTGAGCAACATTTCATTCTCCTTTCGCGGAAACAATACGGTGCGCGAAGCGATGCATGCCGCGTTCCTGTTTCACGCCATCCGCGCAGGCCTCGACATGGGAATCGTTAACGCAGGGCAGCTCGCGGTTTATGAAGAAATCGAGCCCGAACTGCGAGAGCGCGTCGAAGACGTGCTGTTGAACCGGCGAGACGATGCAACCGAGCGGTTAGTCGATTTTGCGGAAAACGTAAAAGCAAAAGATAAGATTCCAGTCGCCGATAAAGCATGGCGAAAAGAACCTGTCGGAGAGCGTCTGAAACACGCGTTAGTGAAAGGCATCGTCGATTACATCGATGTCGATACGGAGGAAGCACGCCAAGAATGCAAGCGACCACTCGACGTGATTGAGGGGCCGCTCATGGCCGGAATGAGTGTGGTCGGCGACTTATTCGGCTCCGGCAAAATGTTTCTACCACAGGTTGTGAAGAGTGCACGGGTGATGAAGAAAGCTGTCGCCTATCTGATGCCGTTCATGGAAGCGGAGAAATCCGCGGGTGCGAAACCGCAGGGACGCATCGTAATGGCGACCGTGAAAGGCGACGTCCACGACATAGGCAAGAATATCGTCGGGGTAGTACTGCAATGTAACAACTACGAGGTCTTGGATCTTGGCGTGATGGTGCCCGCCGCGAAGATTCTGGAAACAGCGCGAGAGAAACAAGCGGATGTGATTGGCCTGAGCGGTCTGATCACGCCTTCACTGGACGAGATGGTGCATGTAGCCCAGGAAATGGAGCGCGAAGGTTTTCGTTTACCGCTCTTGATTGGCGGAGCGACCACGAGCCGAGCGCACACCGCGGTGAAGATCGCCCCGCACTATCGAGCCAGCACCGTACATGTGCTGGACGCGTCACGCGCCGTCGGTGTTGTAAATTCACTGCTGAACGAAGAATCGAAAGCCAAATTCGACGCCAAAACGCGAGAAGACTACGCGCGGTTGCGGCAGGAGCACGAAGCGAAAACCCAGAAGAAAAAATTACTAATACTCGAAGAAGCGCGCGCGAACCGGACGCCGATTGATTGGAGCAACTATCTTCCGCCGAAGCCGGAGTTTTTAGGCGTGCGGGTTCTCCGAACTGCCATTCCGAGCGAAGTCGAGGAATCCCGTGGAACAAGCTTTAAGGTCACGCAACGGGATCCTTCGACTCCGCTTCGCTCCGCTCAGGATGACCGCGTACGCTGCTTTTCATTGCGCACGCTGGCCGAGTACATCGATTGGTCGCCGTTTTTTCACGCATGGGAATTGCGCGGCCGCTATCCGGCGATTTTTGAAGACCCAAAGATCGGCAAACAAGCACGCGAACTTTTCAATGATGCGCAGGAACTTCTCGATCGGATCGTCGCGAAAAGTCTGCTGATCGCGCGCGGCGTTCACGCTTTTTGGCGAGCAAACTCAGTCGGCGATGACGTGGATCTTTATGCTGACGATGATCGCACAAAGAAGCTTGCGACGTTTTATTTCCTGCGTCAGCAAATACAAAAGCCGGCGGGACAATTTCATCATTGCCTCGCGGATTACATTGCTCCACAACCTGATTCGAGGTTCGAGGTTCGAGATTCGAAATTCGACGATTATCTCGGCGGATTTGCGGTTTCAATCCACGGTGCAGACGAACTCGCGGAAGAATTCAAGCGGCAGCATGACGATTACAGCGCCATCATGGCAAAAGCGCTGGCAGATCGATTAGCCGAAGCGTTTGCCGAGTACCTGCACAAACAAACGCGCATTGCGTGGGGATTCGGGCGCGACGAACAATTATCCCAGGCCGACCTAATCCGTGAAAAATATCGCGGCATACGGCCGGCTGCGGGTTATCCGGCCTGTCCCGACCACGCAGAGAAGCGAACGTTGTTCGATTTGCTGGATGCCGAGAACAGTGCCGGCGTCATACTAACGGAATCATTTGCAATGCATCCGGGTGCGAGCGTGAGCGGACTCTACTTTTCGCATCCCGAGGCAAAATATTTCGGAGTAGGCCAGATTGGACACGACCAAGTCGTACATTACGCGACCCGGCGCGGCGAATCGGTGCCCGCAGTTGAAAAACGACTAGCACCTAATTTGGATTACAACGTCTGATGCGGTCAAACGTCGCGGATGCGCAACATGCCGAATCGTGATAATAATTCGATCGATTCGGGGCGTAGCTTAGCTTGGTAGAGCGCGTGGTTTGGGACATGTTCTAGCGGGTTTTCGCCAGTTTGACATGTTCTTCCGTGAATCAGTCAGAACGTGGTCTTTCATAGGTAAAATCACGTTAACGACAAGGGAAGCCACGTTATCGCACGTTTTCCTAATTCAACAAGGGCAGTATCACATTTCAGTGCACATGGCCTGTTCTTTGCTCGGCTGCGCTTTGGTCGGCTTGGCTGGCTTGCGGCGCAAATTGGGTTGCTAAGAGCGGTTTACAAAGCTCAAGCGGCCTCGCCGTTTGGCTCAGTGGCGTGATTGCCGTCGAATGGAGTGCTCTCTTCGTGGTATTGCTCGCCAGCTTGCTCGCCAGTTTGACGCGCTGGTAGCGCGGCAATCGCTCTTACCTTTGCCATGCTAATCTGCTCGCCGCTGGGCAAGACAAAAGCGACATTAATTGGCTTTGCACCTTGCGCCGCTGGTAGCTCACGCTCTGCGACACGCCCAAATTCATCGGGAGCCGTTCGCTCTAAATACCAAGCCTTGCCGCGCCAATCTCGATCATCCAAAATCGAATCGACGATACGCACTCTGCCGTTTGCTCGCGCACGTTGAGTTGCTGCAAGAAACGCAGCACTTTTTTGACAGTAGTAATGGAAGCTGCGGTCTGGAAGTCCAAGTGCGCCACATACCGTTGCGACCGTATGGCCGCGCTCTAACAACTTGCAGATTTTCCGTTGCAACGCTGGTGTTAGATTGCTTCTACGGCCTTTCACCTTGTAGCTGCTTCCAAATCTTGCAGGTTCTTTTTTGCGGCTTCAATGTCTTGACGTGCCTTTGCGCGTGCGCCTTCTCGCCATTCGCGCTCGTAATTCATCGCGGCAGAGACTAAGCCGTTCAGTTTCGGATTGCGGGAGATTTTCCCTTGCTGCGTAAGGTTGAAAGTCTTGCCTGTTGGAAATTCGATAGGTCTGAAGACACCGCGTATTGCACGCTCATAGAACGCGACCGTGTTCCGGAGTGACGGCGCTGGCTTCTACCGATCAGTAGCCCGGCGACGTCGTTCCCTGCCCGGGGTGCCCGAGGCCGCCGGGCGCGTGGGTCGGCGTTCCGACCGTAGTCTGGCGTGTCGTGGTGGTAGTCGCCTCAGGCGAGCTGGCACAAGACACCAGCATCAGGGCGAGAACCGGAAGCACTGAACCAAGTATGATTGCTCTTTTCATAACGTGAATTGTTTCTTCAACAAACGATTCTTTGGGTTAGCGGGTTAGGCGTGGAGTTGGCAGAAGCTGCACCGCGAGGAACTGCGGACCATCAATCCCGGAGGCGAAGACGGTCTCGACACCGT
>DASTZJ010000119.1:0-4610 GCA_035764345.1 Candidatus Udaeobacter sp. | reverse complement strand
TCGATGGGAGTGATGGCCTGCTAGTTGTCGATCCGACGCCAGAAACGATCGAGCACTACGCAGAGATTGAATCAAGGAGAGCCAGAGTTGTGGCACAACTGAAAGAACTGCGCACGACAAGATCGACCACGCGCGATGGCCGTCACATTGTGCTCTCGGCAAATATTGAGCTCCCGGAAGACGTCCAGGCTGTTGCTGCCAACGGCGCCGAGGGCATCGGACTTTATCGCACGGAGTTCCTCTATTTGAATCGCAGTACGCTGCCAACGGAGCACGAACAATTTGAAACGTATCGAAAAGTTGCAGAGCGCGTCCGGCCTGATCCGCTCATTATTCGAACATTTGATCTTGGCGGCGACAAACTGGCCCCTGGCACGGTAGATATCACCGATGAGTTAAACCCTTTCCTTGGTTGGCGCGCAATCCGTCTTTGCCTCGAGAACATAGACATCTTTAAAACGCAGTTGCGCGCTGTTCTCCGTGCCAGCGCCGTTGGCAACATAAAAATCATGTTTCCCATGATCTCGGGCTTGGACGAACTGCGCCGTGCCAAGGCCGTGCTCGTCGAGTGCAAAGAGGAGCTGCGCCGATCAGGGGTCCCTCTCGAGGAAAAGATTGAGGTCGGTGCGATGATCGAAATCCCAAGCGCAGCCATCTGCGCCAATGTGCTCGCACCCGAGGTTGATTTCTTCAGCATTGGAACGAACGATCTGATCCAATATGCGCTTGCAGTCGATCGCGTGAACGAGAAGCTCGCGCACCTTTACGAGCCGACGCATCCGGCAGTACTGCGTTTGCTCAAAATGATCACCGAGGCGGCGCATGCCAATAACATCTGGGTGGGGGTTTGCGGAGAAATGGCGGGAGACGTCGCGCTCGTCCCGCTTTTGCTGGGTCTTGGCGTGGACGAGCTGAGCGCGAGCGCAACCTTGGTTCCGCGAGTCAAACGCGCCGTGCAAAGTCTGGCCATTCCCGAATGCCGCAAGCTGGTCGAGGAAACACTCGAGCTCAATACTGCGTCGGAGATTCTAGCGCGTTGCCTGGAATTGGCAGACAAACGCTATGGCGACCTTTTGGGCTGAAACCTGCGTTAAAACGTTGAAGGGTTAAAGCGTTGAAGCGGTACGAACTGCTGGCGCTCCGCTTTATCGCTTCAACGCATCACTCTTCCGCTTCGGGATCCGGCTTTAGCCCTTCTTCTTCCATCTTGCGCAGGACGTCGCTCATATCGTCCACTTCATCCCAGACATCCTGACTCACGTAAATGGGTGCTTTCTGTTGAGTGGCCATCGCGATGCAATCGCTCGGCCGTCCATCCAGCTCGATGATCTTTTTCTGATGCAATTCATTTTGAACGCGAATAATGACTCGCGCATAGTAAGTAGCATTTTTCAGGTCATTGATGATGACTCGCTCGACCTTTGCGCCGAGAGCCGTCAGTAAATGTGCCATCAGATCGTGGGTGAGAGGACGCTCCTTGGTGATCTGGCGCATGAACATGGTGATCGCGCTGCCCACCGTTTGATCGACATAAATAATGAACACCTTGTCGTTATTGCCGAGAAACACCGCACACCCGCCGCTTGTCGGCAAAACCGCCCGCACCTGCACTTCGATCACCGTTTTGTTCACGAGCGAACGTTATCTGCAGGGAAGCGAAAAACAAGCGGTGCGGATCGCATGTATCGCCTTCTGTCTCACAGGACATGCGACGTGAGCCCGTTGAAAATTTTGGTTCCGCAGGCTTGCATGTTGAACACCCTGATTGAATATGCGTTTTGCGGCATTCATTCGCCGCGCGATCTGATCAAATGAAAAACGAGTGGGACGTTGACGCAGCAATCGCGACCTACAATGTCGACGGCTGGGGCGACGGATACTTCGCAGTCAATGCAACCGGCAACGTTGTCGCGCAACCCCTGCAGGAAGACGGCGGCACGATCGATATTCTCGAAGTCGTAAATGAAGCACGCAGCCGCGGGTTAAGTTTCCCGCTCGTCATTCGATTTCAGGATTTGCTGCGGCATCGTGTCGAATCGGTTAACCGCGCATTTCAAACCGCGATCGCGGAGTTCGGTTACAAGAACGAATATCGCGGCGTTTTTCCGATCAAGGTCAACCAGTTGCGCGAAGTCATCGAAGAAATTGTCGATGCCGGTCAGCAATTTCATTTTGGTCTCGAAGCCGGAAGTAAACCGGAACTGGTCGCCGCGCTGGCGATGCACCAGGACCCTGAAAGTCTCGTCATTTGCAATGGCTACAAGGACGCGGCGTTCATCCGCATCGCGCTGCTTGGTTGCAAGCTTGGCAAGAAGGTGGTCATCGTTGCCGAGAAACTCGAAGAGCTCGAGCAAACGATCCGCGCGGCAAAGGAAGTCGGCGTGGAGCCGTACATCGGAATTCGTGTGCGCCTTTACAGCAAGGGCGCGGGTAAGTGGGCGCCGAGCGGCGGCGAGAACGCGAAGTTCGGTCTCGACACCACAGGTCTCGTCGCTGCGAGTGAAATGCTGAAGGCGGCTGGCCTCGCACATTCTCTCAAGCTCATTCACTTCCATGTCGGTTCGCAGGTGCCGGATATTTCAACCATCAAGCGCGCTGTGCGCGAAGCGGCCCGCTATTACGCCAAGATTGCAAAGCTTGGACATGAGCTTGGATATCTGGATGTCGGCGGCGGGCTTGGCGTCGATTATGACGGTTCCCGCAGCGATTTCGACAGCTCCGCAAATTATTCGCTTCAGGAATACGCCAACGATGTTGTCTGGAATATCATGGACGTTTGTGATTCCGAAGGTGTCCCGCATCCGGCGATTGTAAGTGAAGGCGGTCGCGCGATCGTAGCCCATCATTCCGTACTGGTGATGGAAGCATTCAGTTCCATCGAGAAAACGGCGCCGAAGTTGCGAGTGACCGCGAGCGAAAAGGATCACAAACTGGTGGGCGACATCCTCGATGTGAAACAACGGCTTAAGCGCGGCAATCGCCTTGAGAGCTTGCACGACATCCAGCAGATCAAGGATGAAGCACAGCAAAACTTCGAGCTTGGCCTGCTCGACCTCGAATCAAAGGCAAAGATCGATACGATCTACTGGCAGCTCGCGCAGCAGATCGTGAACATGCATCGCGGACTGCGGTTCATTCCCGAAGAGGTCAAGCAGCTTGAAACTACCTTGGGCGACCAGTACATCTGCAATTTCTCCGTTTTCCAATCACTTCTCGATCACTGGGCGCTCGGTCAATTGTTCCCGATCATGCCCATCCATCGTCTCAACATACCCCCTGATCGCCACGGCATGATTGTAGACATCACGTGCGATTCCGACGGCAAGGTCTCAAAGTTCACCGACTTGCAGGATGTGCGCGATACGATCCCGCTGCATCGCATTGTGCCAGGCGAAATGTATTACCTCGGGGTCTTCATGGTCGGAGCGTATCAAGACATTATGGGCGACCTGCACAATTTGTTTGGGCGCGTGACCGAGGTGCATGTTTTCCTCGATTCTGATGAGGAGTCCGGCTGGTACATTGAAGAGGTGATCGGCGGCAGCACGATCGGCGAAGTCCTTTCCATGACGCAGTGGGACAAAGTCGAGCTGATGCGGCTGCTCAAGGCACAGGTCGATGACGCAATCAAAACCGATCGCCTTAAGCCTAACGATGCAATGAGACTACTGGACGACTACGAGCGCCTCTTGCAGGAGTACACCTATCTGTCGCTTAACGGTGTTAAACTGGCGCCGCAATCAGGCAGTTGGTTGCCGCTAAGCTGATCGCCTTACTGGCGGTGGGACCTCTGCCTGTTGCGCCCTCTCAACTTGTCATTCCGAGCGAAGTCGAGGAATTTCTTGGTATAGAATGACGCAGCGTTCTCCAACTTCAATTAAAGACGCCTTACAAAGCACCGCACCAATCGATTCGATTCAGGTCCAGGGCTGGATTCGGACGCGTCGTGATTCGAAGGATTTTTCGTTCATCGAGCTGAACGATGGCTCCAGCCTGCGCAATTTGCAGATCATCGCAAAAAACACGTTGCCCAATTACCCGGCTGTGCAACGGCTCACAACTGGAGCGTCTATCATTGTGGGTGGCGCACTGGTTCCGTCGCAGGGTAAAGGACAAAAATGGGAGCTGATCGCGGACAAAATTGAGATCGTAGGAATTGCTGACGATTCCTACCCGCTGCAAAAGAAGGGGCACACGCCTGAATTTCTCCGCGAAATTGCCCACCTTCGTCCCCGATCGAATCTCTTCAGCAGTGTCTTCCGCGTGCGAAGCCGGCTTGCCTTTGCCGTTCACCATTTTTTTCAGGAACGGGGTTTCGTTTATGTGCATACGCCAATCATTACCGGGAGCGACTGCGAGGGAGCCGGAGAACTGTTTCGAGTCACAACGCTCGATCCGGCAGCTGCCGGACCGCGATCGGCGAAGGGTGAAATCGATTATACAAAAGATTTCTTTGCCCGGCCGACTTATCTGACCGTGAGCGGCCAGCTTGAAGCGGAGGCATTCGCGCTGGCTTTGTCCAAGGTCTACACGTTCGGTCCTACTTTTCGTGCTGAGAACTCCAACACGTCCCGGCACGCGAGCGAGTTCTGGATGATCGAGCCGGAAAT
>DASTZJ010000118.1:0-12985 GCA_035764345.1 Candidatus Udaeobacter sp. | reverse complement strand
CACGAACCGTTCCAGTTTCTCCTGTTTTTCATCGACGCGCTTCAACACGGCCGCGGCGGCGAGAAATTTGAACGTGCTGCACATTGGAAATCGCTGCTCCGGACGATAATCAATACGTTTGCTATTACCGGTATCGAGCGCGGCCACACCGATTCGGCCGCCGATTCGTGTCTCTATCGCTGCAATCCGGGTTGCCGCATCATTTTCCCCTGACGCTGCACTTGCCGCCAGGAAGGTTAGCAACAGAAAACTTCTTACCATCGATGATACGCGGGATGGCCTTCTTTCACCGCGACAAAAACTCCGCGACACGTCGCGCAAACTTTTCCATCCGCGGTGAGGGTCCCTTCAATGGTCGCGCGGTCGTCCGTTAGATCGACAACCTTTGCGGAAAGAAACACCAAACCATCCGTTGGCGTTGGTCGGAGCAATTTGATTGCATACTCCGCCGTAACAGTGCACGGCGGGTGATCCTCTTTCGCGCGCTGCATCAGATGATAGGCCGCCGTCCAATTGCAATGGCAATCGAGCAACGTGCCGATGACGCCGCCATTCAGAACTCCCTCAAAAGCCTCGTATTTTTTCTCGGGTTTCCACTCTGCAACCACTTCGCCATTTTTCGGGAAGCTGCGGATGTGCAACCCATCCGGATTCGCCGGGCCGCACCCCCAGCAGGCATTGTTCGGCGCGTATTTTTCCTGCAGAGGCTTGTCACTCATTGTGGAAATTAGTCAGGCGGCAGAGCCGCGGAGTCTTGTGCCAACGCGTTGAGGACAACTCGTTCCACCTTCGAATTCGCAAAGGTGGATCGGCTTCTCTGAAGACGATGCCACGTCCAATTGCCGGAGGCGCAGTATTTTTCCGCTTCGCGACTCAAGCTCTCGATTTATCCGCCGCGCTCAAACGAGCCTGGATAGGGACGCAATTTGTGTCCAACGTAAAGTGACCGTGGCCTGATCAGACGATTATGATCGTGTTGTTCAGTCACGTGCGCGCACCAACCGGCAACGCGCGACGCAGCGAAGAGAGGCGTGTTTAACTCCGGTGGAAACCCGAGCATCCAAAACACCGGCGCGGCATAAAGATCCACATTGGCGCAAAGATGTTTTTCGCGATCCATCACTTCCTCGAGCTTCTCGCAAATGGGAATCCATTGTTCCTTGCCTGTACGCTTGCCCAGATCGCGGCCGATCTCACGCATCACCGGAACGCGTGAATCGCCTTTTTTGTAGACGCGATGACCGAAGCCCATGACTTTTTCCTTGGTCTCCAGTTTTTTCATCAACCAGGCTTCCGCCCGATCCGGCGTGCCGATTTCCTCGAGCATCTTCATCGATTCCTCATTGGCGCCGCCGTGCAACGGCCCTTTGAGCGTCGCGACCGCTGAGGTGACTGCTGCGTAGATTCCCGCCAGTGTAGAGGCGGTCACACGTGCAGCAAAAGTGGAAGCATTGAATTCGTGATCGGCGTAAAGATTGAAAATCGTATCCAGCATCCGGATTTGCCAATCCTGCGGAACTTTAGCCTCCAATTTGTAAAAGAAATTGCCGGCCTGAGTGAGATCGGCCTTCTCCGGCAGGGGGTCTTCCCCGTGTGAGATACGCCAGCCGTCAGTGATCAAAGTGGAAACGCGTGCGATCAGGCGAATCGACTTACGGATATTAGCGTCATGCGAGTTGTCACTCAGGTCTTTGTCGAACGCGCTCAGCATCGATACGCCGGTGCGCAACATATCCATCGGATGTGTCTCGCTTGGCAGTAGCCGCAGCATTGCGGTCACCGGCCCCGGCAGCGAGCGTTCCGCGGCAATTTGTTGCGTAAACTCGACTAATTGTTTCCCATTGGGCAACTCACCATTGAGCAGGAGGTAAGCGACTTCTTCAAAACTCGCCTTCTGCGCCATGTCATGAATGTCGTAGCCGCGGTACATCAACCCGGCATTCGGGTCGACCCAGCAGATAGCCGTTTCGCCTGCGATCACGCCGGCTAACCCGGGGCTGTATTCTGGTTTCTTTTCAGTAGGCATTGGTTCCTCTTTACTTGCGAATCGCAATCGTTCAACTCATGGGATTAACCAGTTGAGATTCAACATCCACCCTCCCAAGTCTCCGCTGCCGGATCGTAATCGAGCAACTCGTAAAGCTGCTCCCGGGTTTGCATTTTGTCGATCCAACCTGATTGCGTGCCGGCCTTTTTCACACCGCGCAAAAATTCTTCCGTTGCTTTCATCGAAACGCGAAACGCGCTCTGCGGAAAAATCACCATTTTGTAACCAAAATCTGATAGTTCTTGAAATGAAAGGAGAGGACTTTTGCCGAACTCCGTCATGTTCGCGAGGAGCGGCGCTTTCACTTCACGGGCGAATGCCTTGAATTCGTCCGCGTTTTGCAGAGCCTCGGGGAAAATCGCGTCGGCGCCTGCCTCGATATAACGGCGGGAGCGTTCCACCGCCCGATCGAAATTTTCAACGGCACGTGCATCTGTGCGCGCAATGATCATGAAATCTTCGTCGCGGCGTGCGCCAACCGCGGCTTTGATTCTTCCAGCCATCTCATCAACATCGACCACCGATTTGCCCGCGAGATGTCCACAGCGCTTGGGAAATTCCTGATCTTCAATGTGACAACCGGCCAGGCCCGCCTTTTCCAGTTCGCCAATGGTGCGTGCGACATTCCCCGCACCACCGAAACCAGTGTCTGCATCGACAATTGCCGGAATCGTCACCGCATTCGCAACATAGCCTGCGAGCCTGACGACCTCCGTCATTGACAGCAACCCGATGTCCGGCACGCCAGCGGTGGCATTCGCCATTCCTGCGCCGCTGATGTACACCGCGTCAAAGCCCGCGCGCTCCACCTGTCGCGCTATTGCTGCGTTCGGCACTCCTGGCAGCATCACCGGACCCCCCGCGATCAGCTGACGCAATTGTGCAGCTTTGCTGTTCTTTGTCATGTCGAGCGAAGTCGAGACATCTCTTGCTACTTCTTCGGCATTTCCAATGCCTTCATCAGGTCATCAACATTTGCGGCCTCGTCCAGCGTCCACGCAAAATCGACAATCTTCTTCGCGCGCTTTTGACCAATCGCCGGTTCAACAAGCGCAAAGAACTTCTCTTCCACTTCTGAATCTTTCAGCGGGTTCTTGGCGTGCCCGAGCGGATAATCGACTCGCTTGGTTAAGCGCCTGCCATCGGCAAGATCGACGTGCACAATGTTGGCGACCGCGCCGGGATACATCGCGCTCAACTCAGAATTGCGTTCCACCTTCACGTTCTCCAAAAATTTCCAAACCTCCGGATGGCCAAAGCGTTCGCGGCCGAATTGCTTGTCGGTCACTTCGCCGTCGATCAGCGCAATCGCCGCAATGTAAGGCAAGCTGTGGTCTGCCGTTTCGCGCGTTGCCGGTTTCCATTTCTCCGGCTCGCTGCCGATGATGTCCACCGAGGCGTCGTGGCTTTCGATCGTCATCGATTTTACCTTTGCAGGATCGCCAATTTCTTTTCGCAACGAGAGGGCCGCCTCAATGGCGCTTTGGCTGTGATATTCGGCCGGCCAATACTTGATGCTCGTATTCAAAATCATTTCCGGCGCGCCGCGGAACTTTTCTCCGACATTTCCAAGCGAAACGCCGAGTTGTTTTTCGAAAGCCATTTGCCCTTCGAAAATTGGTGCCGGCCCGGTCATTCCCGCGCGCGCAAGCAACGCCGAGTAAACACCACGCCTGGCCGCGTCCGCGAAGGCAACGCCTTTCCAGTGCGAGAGTTCACCTGCGCGCGACTGACGCATCGCGGCGGATGCGACCCCGGCAATGTTCACCGCGTGTCGCGTTTTTTCTGGATCAAGTTTCATCAACCGCGCGCACGCAAGCGCCGTGGAGAACGCGCCGTACGTCACATGGTCCCAACCGCGTACGCGAATACTTGCCGCATCGCATAGTCTGCATTGCACTTCATACGCAAGCGCGATCGCTGCGATCAATTCGCGGCCGTTTGCGCCCACGCTTTCCGCTGCAGCCAACGCAGCGGAAATGTTGTCGCTGGGATGCGCCGGCTCCTTGGAAAGATATGTATCGTTATAATCAAAGTAGCGGATGGCGCAGCCGTTCGCGAACGCCGTCCAGTCGGGTGGCGCCTTGTGGGTTGTTCCAATGATCGTGGATCCGTGTTTAGCCGAAAAATCGGAAGCGACGTTTCGCGCAATCACACACGGCTCTTCGTTCCACGCGCCCAGGGCGCAGCCTAGCGAGTCAATGACGCGCCGCTTCACTTCGTGCACGACTTCTTTGGAAAGATCTTCAAACCGAAAGGAGGAGGAATAATGGGCAAGTTGATGGGCAAGTGTTGTCTTCATGGAAAAGTTGCAATTTCAATCTGCCGACGAATTTGTACGGGGCAACCCTAGTTCCCGTCATTCTGAGCGTAGCCCGTTCGACTCGCTTCGCTGGCTCAGGATAAACTCCGCGGAGTCGAAGCCCGAAGGCTCATGCCTATGGGCCGCTGGCTACGTGAATAGCGCTCAAGGCTATTAACGTAGCAATCCCGCGGCGTTACCGGGCCGTCATCACGGGATTCCTCGACTTCGCTCGGAATGACAGCAAAGTAAGCCCGTGAGCGAGTTTCAGTTTGGGGGGGATTTTGTCTGGCATCCGACGCCGAACCTCATCGCGCAATCGAATCTTCAGGGTTTTATAAGGAAACACGCGCTCGGTTCTTACGACGAGCTGATGCGACGATCGACAACCGACATTGCTTGGTTCTGGGACGCCGTGCTCAGGGACCTCGATATCCAGTTTTATAAACCATACTCACGTGTGGTCGATCTAAGCGATGGCAAACCCTGGGCGCGCTGGTGCGTCGGAGGCGAAGTGAACATCGTCCACAACATGCTCGATAGATACGCGGGCACGGAGATCGACAATCGCCTCGCCATCAAATCGGAAGTCGAAGACGGCACTTCGCGTTCGCTTAGCTACAAAGAATTGCGTGATGAAGTGGATCGCATGGCCAATGCGTTTCGCAGCCTCGGGCTCGCAAAAGGCGACGCCATAGGTGTGTTCATGCCGATGGTTCCCGAGATCGTCGTCGCCATGCTCGCCATCATCAAAATCGGCGGAATTTTTCTTCCGCTCTTTTCCGGCTTTGGCGCCGCGGCAATCGTGTCGCGGTTAAACGACGCCGACGCGAAAGCGCTCTTTACGGCTGATGGAACTTATCGGCGCGGGAAATTTTGCGCGATGAAACCGATCGCAGATGATGCGGCCGCACAAATTCCAACGTTGCGGCATCTGGTCGTTCTCAACCAAGCCGGCGAATGGCTCATCGAAGATCTCCGTGCTGATGCAGGACCGCCAGCAAAATTGCCTGGGCCGTTTGATGACGCGCCGACCGAGCGCACGTCAGCCGAAGACCCGATGATGATCATTTATACTTCGGGCACAACCGGCCGGCCAAAAGGCGCGGTGCACACGCATTGCGGGTTCCCGATCAAATCCGCGCAGGACATGTGGCACGGGCTCGATCTGCACCCGGACGAAAGCCTTTTCTGGATGACCGACATGGGTTGGATGATGGGACCTTGGGAAGTTTTCGGTACGTTACTGCTCGCCGCGACGATGATGCTTTACGATGGCGCCCCCGATTTCCCGGGGCCGGATCGAGTCTGGTCGCTGGTAGATCGACATAAAGTGACCGCGCTCGGTGTCTCTCCAACGTTGATCCGCGCGCTGCGACGTCACGGTGATGAGATCGTGCATCAGCACGACCTCTCGTCGCTCCGTAAATTCGCTTCCACCGGTGAACCTTGGAATCCCGATCCGTGGATGTGGCTCTTCCAAAATGTGGGGTGCGGAAAACTTCCAATCATCAACTATTCCGGCGGCACGGAAATCTCCGGTGGGATCGTTATGGGTAATGTGCTCACACCGATGAAACCGTGCGCATTCTCCGGGCCGCTGCCGGGAATGGCGGCGGATGTCGTCGATGAAAATGGAAAATCGGTGCGCGGTCAAGTGGGCGAACTGGTGATCCGCGAACCCTGGATCGGGATGACGCGTGGTTTTTGGAAAGATCGCCAGCGTTACATTGAGACTTACTGGTCGCGTTTCCCGGATGTTTGGGTGCACGGTGATTGGGCGGCAGTCGATAATGACGGACTGTGGTACATTCTCGGACGTTCCGATGACACCATTAAGATCGGCGGCAAACGAGTCGGGCCTGCCGAAGTGGAGTCAATTCTGGTTGCGCACTCCCAAGTGAGCGAAGCTGCGGCGATCGGCGTCCCTGATTCCATCAAAGGCGAAGCGCTGGTTTGTTTTTGCGTCTTGAAAAAGGGCGCAAATGGCGATGTTAGTTTGGCGGTCGAATTAAAAAACAATGTCGAACGCGATCTGGGCAAAGCACTCGCCCCGCGTGCGGTAGTCTTTGTAGCCGACATTCCAAAAACACGGAACGCAAAGGTGATGCGGCGGGTTGTACGCGCCGCGTACCTGGGCGAGAAACTCGGCGACACATCCGCTTTGGAAAACCCAACATCGCTGGATGAAATCAGGCGGGTAGCGCGGCAAGCATAAGGAGTGGCCTGAAATCTCTTTCATTTGGTCAGCAAGTGGTATGGAAAAGTCCGCCGACCGACTGGGTTTCAGCGAGCTTGTTGTAAAGCGCCACTGCTTCTTTGGTTGGCAAGACGTGAGCGGCGATTCGCTGTTCCTTCAAGAAATCCAACGTCTCGCGCGGGACGTGAAGGCATTCGGCCATTCCACGCGAAAGCACGATCACTGTGGCGCCGTGATCCAGTAGCTCTTGCACATCGGCAATTTGAATTCCAGGACTGTGACCGGTCCCAGTCTCACGCCAGTTCCAGTCTCGCGAACCCCCGGGGAAGACCTTGGCGTCTTTATGCGGCTCGGCTTTACCATCGACCTCGAGCCGGCCCCAGGAAACATGGTTGATATGTGGGGAGCGATTTCTGCGCTTCATCATAACATGATTCGCCAGGTGGCAACTGTACAGTTGTCTGTTTTGGCGGCCCAAAATTCCACAAAAAACTAATGTTTCCCAATGAAACTAACATTCCTCGGCACGCGCGGTGAGATCGCGAAGCGGACGCGACGGCATTACATGCACACTTCGCTGATGGTCTCGTATCGCGGTGCCGATGTGATGATTGACTGCGGCCTTGATTGGCTGGGAAAATTTCAGCGGTTCCGTCCGAGGGCGATCGTGCTCACCCACGCGCATCCCGATCACGCGTGGGGCTTGCGAGACGGCGCTCCCTGCCCGGTGCATGCACCGCAAAGAACCTGGGAAACTTTAGCAAGATGCCGCGTCGAAGATCGGCAGCTGATCAAGGAGCGTACAGCCACGAAAATTTGCGGCATCACATTTGAGGCGTTCTCGGTTGAACATTCCCTGCTTGCTCCAGCTGTCGGATATCGCGTGAGCGCAGGTCGTGCACGCATTTTCTACGCTCCGGATCTAGTGTTCATTCACGAGCGCAGTGCGGCGCTGAAAAATGTGCAAATTTACATTGGCGATGGCGCCACGGTAACGCGCTCGTTCATTCGGAGTCGCGGCAAAACACTCATTGGCCATGCGCAGGTTCGCACCCAGTTGACGTGGTGCGAAAAAGAAGGCGTACCGCGAGCCATCATCACGCATTGCGGCTCGGAGATTGTCACCGGCGACGAATGCGAGCTGTCTGCAAAGCTCCGCGCCATGGCCGCCGATCGAGGTGTCGAGGTGTGCATCGCCTACGATGGAATGAACGTGAAGCTGTGACGCCAAATCCGGCGCTCAAAGTACTCGCCTAACTCAGGATTGGTCTCGTGCTTTTCGGAAAGCGACGCGAGGACGCGTGCGCACTCCGAAAGCTTCGCGAAACCGAATGTGCGTTCCTACATTTTTGCGCAAAGCGCTTTGGAGTGCGGTGAGCCCTGGCACCGCTTTAGCGCCTTGACATCCAAGACACGGGCTCTTTTTGAACCTTGGAGCTTGGGATTTGGAGCTTACCCTGAGTCATGCGCCTCTTTCTCTGTGGCGACGTGATGACTGGGCGCGGCATTGATCAGGCGCTGCCACATTCAGCCAATCCGATCTTATACGAATTATATGTGCGTGATGCGCGCGAGTATGTCGCTCTTGCCGAGAAGGCCAACGGACCGATACCGCGCCCGCTGAGCGTCGATTACGTCTGGGGCGATGCGCTGCGCGAACTCGAACGCGCCGAAGTCGATTTGCGAATTGCAAATCTGGAGGCCGCCGTCACATCGGCTGAAATGCCGTGGCCCGAAAAGGGAATTCATTATCGCATGCATCCGCAGAACATTGGCTGCCTCACGTCGGCAAAAATCGGCGCATGCGCTTTGGCAAACAATCATTTGATGGACTGGGGATACGACGGGTTATCCGAAACGCTGAAAACCTTGGACGCGGAGGGCGTCGCTCACGCGGGCGCAGGCAACGATGCGGAAGAAGCGATGCAGCCCGCGGTACTCGAGATCGCTGGCAAAGGTCGCACACTTCTATTTTCTTTTGGATCAACAACCAGCGGTATCCCGCGGGAGTGGAAGGCGACCAGCATTTCCCCAGGAGTAAATCTTCTCGATGATCTTTCAGAAACCACCGCCGCGCGAGTAGCCGATCAGATGCGCGCACATCAGCAACCGGGCGATTTGATCGTCGCTTCCATTCACTGGGGCAGCAACTGGGGCTACGAGATTCCGCGTAATCAAATCGCGTTTGCTCATCGCTTGATTGAAAACGGCATCGCCATTGTGCACGGCCACTCCTCACATCACGTCAAAGCGATTGAGGTCTTCAAGGGGCGCCTCATTCTCTATGGCTGCGGAGATTTCCTCACCGACTACGAGGGAATCACCGGTTACGAGATGTTCCGCGGCGATTTGGCTCTGATGTATTTGGTCCATGTCGATCCGCAGAACGGTCAGCTTATCTCAGTGCACCTGGTCCCCATGCGAATGCGGCGGTTCAGGCTGGAACATGCGTCGGCCGCCGACGCCAAATGGCTTCGTAATCTCCTGAACGAACTTGGGAAGCCATTCGCTACTCAGACGCGCTTGCGCGAAAACAATAGCCTGACGCTCGACTGGCAAACAGAACGACAAAAGCCTAATGACGAATGACGACGGAATGTCGAAACCCGAATAACGAACAGTCCGTCGGCGCGATTCTCGCGGTTACGGATTTTGTTATTCCAAGTTAATTGTGGTTCGCCATCAGGTTTTCGTCATTCCGACGAGTTCCCGCAAAAAGCGCTCAACCTCAGCGGGATTCTTTAACGCATAGCGTGCAGCGGTTGAGCACTCCTGTTCACTCACGAGAACGCCCACGCCCCGCTGCCCAAGCGCGCGGAAGGCATCTTCATCGGTGCGATCATCGCCGATGTAAATCGGGCGGACTTTTGGGTGCTTCAAACTCAGGGTTTCCAATAACCAGAGCACGGCCTTGCCTTTATCCCAATCGATGTCGGGTAGCAGTTCGTAAACTTTTTTGCCTTCCATTCTGCGCAGCTCTCGATGTCGCGCGGTCACTTCGCTCACGGCTCGTTCCAGCTTGGGAAGGTCGCTCTCCTTTGCGTTTCGATAGTGCACTGCGATGGAGAAACGTTTCCGCTCCACTCGCGCGCCGGTGATTCCGGCAAGCTCCTTGCCAAGTTCCTTTTCTATCATGTCGAGCTTGGGCAGAAATTCCGCGGCCACTTCTTTGCGTAGTCCGCGAGGACCGGCGATATCAAATCCGTGGTTGCCAGAGTAGACGATCGCGACGATGTTCACACGCTGACGAACGTCATCGAGATCGCGGCCGCTTAGGATGGCGACCGACGCCCGCATGGCTAGCGCTCGCAGCGTCTGCCGCATGGAATCAGAGAGTGACGCCTTCTTTGGATCACTGACGATTGGCGTTAGCGTGCCGTCGTAGTCGAGAAAAATCGCAAGGCTGCGGTCGCCAGCCCCGGCGATTTCTTCAACGTGCTCAAGTGCCGAAGGAAGCGTTTTCGGTTTCACGATTTAACAATTTGGTCTAATGACGCGCGATTTGTTTGTAACGAATTCAACAAAAGAGTTACATCGTTGCAAAGTTACAAGGGTGAGACTGTCGCGTCTGCTTGCTTCCATTGTAACCCTTTTGACTTTTTAACCGTTATAAACATGAATCGCCTTATCGTCGTTTCGAATCGGTTACCATTCGCGCTGGATTCGACAGGCGAAGATCTTTGGACGGTGACGCCGGCTGCCGGAGGACTCGTCTCTGCGGTGGAGCCGGTGCTGCGCGAGCGCGGTGGTATATGGATTGGATGGCCTGGAATTGCGGGCAAAATTCCAAAGGCACCGCTCGCCGACGCCACACGTGACGCCGGTTACAAAGTAGTGCCGGTTGCCCTTAGCAAAACCGAACGCGACGAATTTTACTATGGTTATTCCAACGAGGTGATCTGGCCACTGTTTCATGATCTGCAGAACTTTTGCAGTTTCGAGCCTACATACTGGGAAACTTACAAGGCAGTAAACGAACATTACGCCGATGCCATTGCTGTCTGCGCAGGTGCTGACGACTTCATCTGGGTGCACGATTATCACCTGATGTACGTCGCGCAGGCATTACGCGAACGCGGCTTACGCGCAGCATTGACGTTTTTCCTGCACATCCCTTTCCCGCCGTATGACATTTTTGCGAAGCTTCCGCAACCGCAGCGGCTACTGCGCGCTCTTCTTCAATTCGATCTGCTTGGGTTCCAGACGCGGCGCGACGTTCGCAACTTTCTCGGGTGCGTACGGCGCGTGATGTCGGATGCACGGGTCGTTCCTCGCCGCGAACTGCAATTGGTTCGTTTCGAAAAGCGCGAGATTCGCCTGGGGCATTTCCCCATTGGTATCGATTTCGACGCGTTTGAAAAAGGTGCAATGTCCGAACCGGTCACGCGCAGATCTCAGCAGCTACGCGCTAATTTTCCCAATTGTCAGTTGATCCTCGGCGTGGACAGGCTCGATTACAGCAAAGGAATTCCTGAACGATTGCGCGCGTTTCGCAACGCGCTGGAACGCCATCCGGAACTGCGCGGCCGTGTGGTGCTCATTCAGGTTGTCGTGCCGAGCCGGGTGGAGATTCCGAGATATCACGAGTTCAAGCAACGCATAGATCGCCTGGTCGGCGACATCAACGGCCGCTTCTCAACCAGCAATTGGTTGCCGGTGCAGTATCATTTTCGCAGCCTACAGCGTGAAGACCTTCTTGCCCACTACCGGGGATGTGACATCGCCTTCGTTACCCCGCTCAAGGACGGAATGAATCTCGTGGCCAAGGAATATTGTGCCTGCCGCGTCGACGAAAATGGCGTGCTCATCCTCAGCCATTTTGCCGGCGCGGCGGAGCAGCTCAAAATCGGCGCGCTGCTGGTCAATCCTTACGATGTTGAGGAAGTTGCCGATACAATTTTGAAAGCATTCCGCATGACAGAGGCCGAGCGCTCCGCGCGCATGAAGCGCATGAGACGCGTGGTGCGGGAGGAGAACGTTTTTGGGTGGGTCGATTCGTTTCTCAGAGCCGGAGCGAAACTCACTGCTCGATCGCCGCAAGCACTCAAAAAGCGGCGGAGGACCGCCGCAGTCCAAAACGCAAGCGTTTAATCTGCGCTCGTAATCACGGCCACGTCGTGGAGTGCGGGGGTGGCCGTCCCGCTTTGCATGCGCTTCGTGCACGGGGCCAAAGTATGAGTAAGAGCAAGGAAACAATTCATTGTGAGAAACGATGTTCTTGTAAGAGGTAATTCCCCATGGCAATCATCGATAGTCTGAAAAAAATCTCCGACACAGTTTGGGAATTGCCCAGCACTTACAAAGACGGCATGCGCGTGCCGGCCAGGATCATTGCGACGGAAAAACTAGTTCGCGAAATGGACGAAGCGGTTTACCAGCAGATCAGCAACGTCGCTACCTTGCCCGGGATTACACGTTACGCGCTCTGCATGCCCGATGGCCACAGCGGTTATGGATTCCCTATTGGCGGTGTCGCGGCAATGGACGTGCACGAAGGCGGCGTGATTTCACCTGGCGGCATCGGGTTCGACATCAACTGCGGCATGCGCCTAGTTATCACCAATCTTACGCTCGACGATGTGCAGCCGCATCTACGTCAGATCGTTGATGGGCTTTATGAGCGCGTTCCTGCAGGAGTCGGAAGTCATGGATTTCTGAAGTTGTCGCGTCAGGATTTTCGCGACCTGGTCGAGCAGGGCGCGCGTTGGTGCGTTGAGCGTGATTATGGCTGGGATGACGACCTCCAAGTTACCGAGGAGAACGGTTGTATCTCAGGGGCCCACGCATCGAAAATCAGCGAACGCGCAATCGATCGAGGGTACAACCAGGTCGGTACCCTCGGCAGCGGGAATCATTATCTGGAAGTGCAGGTCGCGCGGCCAGAAGACGTGCGGGACAAGAAACTCGCTGAAAAATTCGGGATCACGATCCCGAACCAGATCGTAGTCATGTTTCACTGCGGCAGTCGCGGTTTCGGGCATCAGGTCGCAACCGATTATCTCCAAACTTTTCTGAAAGTGATGGAGTCGAAATATGGAATCAACGTTTTGGACCGCGAGTTGGCGTGCGCACCGTTCGAATCGCCGGAAGGCCGCGATTATTTCGCCGCGATGAAATGCGGGTTGAACATGTCATTTGCGAACCGGCAGGTGATTCTGCATCGCATTCGCGAAGTTTTTTCCGGTGTGTTCGGTCGCAGTGCCGAGGACCTCGGGATGCAGATGATCTATGACGTTGCGCACAACACCGCGAAGCTTGAACGCCACGTTATCGATGGAAAAGAAAAGAGATTGCTTGTTCACCGCAAAGGCGCGACACGCGCGTTCGGCCCTGGCCACGATGAAGTGGCTGCACGGTACCGAGACATTGGCCAGCCGGTGATCATTGGCGGCTCGATGGAAACCGGCTCTTATCTGCTCGTGGGCACAGCATCGGG
>DASTZJ010000117.1:0-4577 GCA_035764345.1 Candidatus Udaeobacter sp. | reverse complement strand
GTTTGCAAATTGAGCATTTTGGCTGCGAGTAGTGCAGTAAGCCCGACCGGTCCAGGTGTGCTGATAATAATCTCAGTAAATTTTTCCCGCTGAATGTAATCGAGCATCTGAAGGACCGGCGGGAAACTCAATTTTTGGAGCTCATACTCGGGCAATTCGAATTCGCCGATGGGCGGAAAGTTTTTGATTGGGATATCGCAGGTTTGCAGATTGCCTCGGGAAGTTACGACCGTTAATTCCTTGCCAGCTGCTGCTCCAGCCGCGGTCATCTTGCGGATGGTCGTAGCGACTCCGTTAACGTCTTCCAGGGTATCGGTGAACCAGGCGCGCTTGCGATTTTGCAATGCGACCGGAATTTCGCCGGTCAATTCCAAAAAGATAGCCCGCAGCCATTTTCGAGAGGGCGCCTGACTATGAAACCCGTAGATGTACGGCGTAAGAATCACCAGGATCGGTGCAATCGCGCTGAGAGCTTGCATGCTCTCGACCATGTTGCCGCTACCAATTTGCTGAACGAATTTTTGGAAAAACCGAAAGGTGAGCTGCTCGGCCACCATGTTCGCCATGAGAAATGTGCGCCGCTCCGGTTCGTTGACTCCGTCTAATTGCGCGGCGAGCTTCGCTTTTACTTCTGGCTGGGCGAAATAGCCTGAAAGTTCTTTCCACAGCGACACGTTGGCAGGCTTGACCAATTCGAAAATTTTTCCCGACAAAACGCCCTGCACGATGAATTCCATCTTTTCTCTGAGAGTGAATTCCGTCGGGGCGCGGCCTTCCATGAACCGGGAAAACATTTTCTCCAATAGCGCGGCGCCCGGTCCGAGCTTTTCATTGAAACGATCCTGAATGAAACAGGCGACCGTGTTATAAAAACCGTGCGAAAGGACCAGCGGCGTGCCACCGTGGCCTTGCGTGCTGCAGTCGCCGTTGCGGACGCATTGGAGAAATTTTTCCACCGATTCCGCCGCAGGGGTTTCCGTAAAGGCCGAAGCGGCAAATTGCCCGCCGTGATCGTCCGAGCCGCCGACAAAAATCTTTTTCCAAGGTTCTGCGTGTGTGGGCGCCAGATTGTGGCGATTTGCGAGCGCATCGATTTTTTCCGGCGTCAGTTGTTTGAACAGTGTCTGGGCCAGATCGCTCAAAAGCGCATCGCGCAAACCGTTGATGCCCTCGAAATGCTTGAAAAGAAGTATGAGCAACTCAAGATGACTCGAATCGAGTTTGCCATTAATGCTGTAAAGGGGATGCGCAACAGCATGCGCGATCTGTGTACCCTGAAGGTAGCATTGCAGATCAAAAATATTCTCGCGTACCGCAGCGATCTCGCGGTGTTGGTTTTCTGAAATTCCCCAGACAAGAATGTGCAGCTTGCACGCATCGTTGGGGAAATAGGTGGTGACTTGCTCGCTGATAAACGTGCGAGGCCGGTCAATAATTTGCAGGCAGCCCTCGATCGTGTCGTGGTCGGTGATGGTGACGTAGTCCATTCCCCGCTCGAGCAGTTTTTCATACAGCTGTTTCGGGTCCGAATAGCTGTCGGGAAAATCGAAACGGCGGAAGAGCCATTCTTCCGAGCGCGCGCTGTAACGCGAATGAATATGAAGATCGCACCGGCTCACATTTAGATTCCTCGTCTCAATCTTTGTTGCGCGATCCAGTCTTGATAGGTTGTCGCTGTCCTCGACCCAATCGCCCTCTCGATCATGCCCGTGACCTGCCGCCAAATCGCCGGGTGCGAATAATCGGGTGGATGAATGCTAATGCGCAAGAGTGGCTTTCCTTCTAGATATCGAAAAAGCGTGGCGTTGCAGATTCGGCTAGTTCCGCGCCGCCAGTTCCTTCGAACGCTGTAAACAATCGATCGCGCGACGAACTCACTGCCCGCCCGGAGATCGCACACCTTATGTAACCGCGTCGTGTATTCCAGCCCGGCATCGCGCGCTGCGCGCTCAGCCTCCTTGTTGAGCAGCCATGCTGGAGCCACAAAACCTCGCGGCTTAAGACCGCTCGCGCGAAATTCATTTTGCGCGGCTGTAATTCGGCGCAGCGCTTCGTCGTAGTTCAGGTCGTAAAATTCACCTTCTTGTTGCGTGTAAAATCTCGTAAGAAACTTGTCGCGCAGACTCTCTTTCGCACGGTGAGGGCGCTCATGGAAATACCCGTGAATGACGATTTCATGACCGTCCGCTTCCAAGCCCCGTAGCCAGGACACAAATTGTTGGTTCCTTGTGAACAGCCCCTGATGATGATAATCCGGGACGACAAGGAGAGAACACACGCTCACCCCGCACCGAGCCAGTTCTGAAATGATTGTGTTTGCGATCTGTTGACTGGAGGGCGCGACATCGTGCAGAGAGACGATCATAAAATCTCTGGTGGCCGCGCCGGTTGCGACGAGAGGCAGGAACTCGGTTGCCGCAATTGTACTCATTCGTGAATTTTCGGCCTCGACGCAGCTTTGAACAAGGCAAAAGGTGGAACGCGTTGTCCTCAACGCGTTGCCAATCAAGCCGCGGCTTTGCCGCCTAATATTTTGGGGCCTTCGGCGACTGTTTGCCATGGGCTTCGGAGAAGCCGATCCACCTATGTTCCCATCTTCACAATTTCGCGAAATTCCGATTCCGCCAACGGCATAACTGACAGACGCGATTGCCGAACTAACGCTAGTCCTTTTAGCCGTGGATGGCTTTTGATTTCGCGGAGCGTTACCGGCCGGCGCAGCGGTTTAACCGGGGCGAGATCAACAGTGGACCAATCGCCTTCCTTCGCAGTCGAATCTCGATATGCGGTCCCAATTACTTTCGCGATTCCGACGACAGCTTTGTTGTCGCCGCTGTGATAGAAAAGGACTCCGTCGCCCTTCTGCATTCTACGCAGATTATTGCGAGCAGCGTAATTGCGCACGCCAGTCCAACTGGTTTGGCCTTCCGCAACAAAGTCCGACCACGAATACGAGGATGGTTCCTGTTTCACCAGCCAGAAATTTTTCATGTTTTGAGAGTAATCCACAAAAACTCTAAGGGGCAATTGCGTTTGTGGCTGTGGCGTGCGCTGTCATCAGCGCATGGGGACTGCGCTAATCAAGGCGACACGCGTAATCCGCTGAGGACAACGGATGCTACGGCACAGGTGGATACGTTCGACAACTGGGCTGGTTTATTTCACAATCGACATCATGCGCCGGCTGCCATTCATCACGTTTGAAGGATCAGAGGGTAGCGGTAAATCGACGCAGGTGCGGAGATTGGCCGCGCGACTGGAGGGTTCCGGCGTGCCATATCTGGTCACCCGCGAACCTGGCGGCACGCCCATCGGCGAAACCATTCGCGAGCTTCTGCAATTTGCGTCGCACAACTCCGGTATGACCCCAGAAGCAGAGCTGCTTTTGTTTGAGGCGAGTCGCAGCCAGCTCGTGCGCGAGATCATCAAGCCGGCGCTTGAACGTGGCATGTCTGTGATCGCCGATCGTTTCTTTGATTCCACGATTGTTTACCAAGGGGCAGCACGAAAATTAGATCGTGAGACGATCGAGCGTTTGAATGCGTTCGCGGTCGGCGATTGCATTCCAAACGTTTCTTTTGTTCTCGATATCGATGCGGCCAGCGCGAAGTTGCGAATGCAGAAGCCGCGTAAACCAGATCGGATGGAACAGGAGCCCGCCGAGTTTTACGAGCGCGTTCGCGAAGCGTATCGCGAACTGGCTGCGCGTGAATCAAATCGCGTCGTATTGATCAACGGTGCGCGCAATGCGGATGAGATCGAGAACGAGATTTGGACGATACTCTCCGCGCGTTTTCCGGCACTAGCCGCAAACCACCAATCCGCAAAAACCGCCAGTCCGGCTTCGGACCGAGATTCGCGAGCCTGACATGCCTTTCTCCCGCACAACAGCGCTCGAGTATTTGCGTCGCGCCCACGAACAGAATCGACTGGCGCACGCCTATTTGATTTCAGGGCCGCCGGGCAGCGGGAAGCACGAGCTTGCCGCGGATCTGGCCAGCCTTGTTAATGGTACGCCTGCTGGCGATGTTTTCTCAGCCAAGGCCCGTGAAATTTTCGTTGCCCGGCCGGAATCAAAATCGCGGCGTATTGTGATTGAGCAGATTCGCGATATCGAGCATGCGTTGCAAATGCGCGCGCGTAATGGGCGACGGAAAGTGGCGATCATTTCCGATGCCGACCGGCTGCAGCCTCAGGCCGCAAACGCGTTTCTCAAAACATTGGAAGAACCGCCGAAGGATTCCTTGCTGCTTCTGCTGAGTGCTTTACCGGAAGCGCTACCGGAGACAATTCTTTCGCGGTGCATTGCGATCCCCCTTTCACGAGAAGGCCAGCTACAAACGAGCGACGAAGAAAAAAAGCTGGTGAAATTACTCCGACAGGCGTCCCACGAACAAAGCTGGACCGTTCAGTTTGCCTATCGTCTGGCTCAGGAATTTCAGCGTTTGCTCCGTTCAGTTCGGGAAGAAGTCAAGCGCGATACAGATGAAGCGCTGAAGCAGGAACAAGTACGTTACAAGGATGCAACCGATGGTGCCTGGCTGGAAGAACGCGAACAATACTACAAAGCCCGTGCC
>DASTZJ010000116.1:0-2066 GCA_035764345.1 Candidatus Udaeobacter sp. | reverse complement strand
GTGAACACGAATACACGAATTTTTCGCTTATCCAGCGTTCCCCGGCGCTCTAACGTCTGTTGTCCTCAGCGGATCGCATTCTGAAGATGGTGCCGCCGGCGCGAATCAAACCGTTGTTGAACAAACACGTCAATGCTAACCGGCGGCTTCGCTCGGAGCTTCAACCGGAGGCGACGGAGGTGATGGCTGCTCTCGAGCAGATTGCTGGTTCTCTTGCTCTGCACCAGATGGCGGCTCCTTGGTCGCTGTCGCTTTTTTATTCTTCTTGATCAAACTCCGCACCGTGTCGGATGGTTGTGCGCCTTTGCTGATCCAGTATTCGACTCGATCAATATTCAACGTGCTATTGTGACCGGGCTTCTTTGGGTCGTACGCGCCGACGATCTCGATAAATTTCCCATCGCGCGGACTGCGCTCGTCGGCCACTACCACTTTATAATACGGCCGGTTCTTTGTTCCCTCTCTGCGTAATCTGATTGAAACTGCCATGTTAACTTTTCATTCGCGCCAGTTGCGCCATCATCTTTTTCATTTTGCCCGCGCTTTTCATCATCTTCCGCATCTGATCAAAGCGTCGTAGCAAATCGTTTACCTCTGTGACGGTGCAGCCGCTGCCGCGTGCGATGCGCTGACGACGCCGCGCATTCAAAATGTCGGGACGTGTCCGCTCTTCGTTCGTCATCGAAAGCACGATGGCTTCCATGCGCTTAAGCTGCTTCTCGTCAACGGAGAGGCCTTGCACATTACTCATGCCTGGCAACATGCCAAGAATATTCTCCAGCGGCCCCATCTGCCGCATCATCTTGAACTGCGCCAGGAAATCATTGAAATCGAACGAAGCCGTACGCAGTTTCCGCTCCAACCGAACGGCTTCCTCTTCATCGACCGCTTCCGCTGCTTTTTCGACCAGGCTAACGACGTCGCCCATGCCAAGAATTCGGCCGGCGAGCCGCTCTGGAACAAAGACTTCAAACTGGTCAAGCTTTTCCCCGGTCCCCGTGAACTTGATTGGCTGCCGCGTTACTTCGCGCATCGACAATGCCGCACCGCCTCGCGCATCGCCGTCGAGCTTCGTTAAAATGATTCCTGTAATCGCTAAAGTGTCGTTAAAACGGGATGCAACGCTGACTGCCTGCTGACCGGTGGCAGCATCAACAACCAGCAACGTTTCCTGTGGGTTTAAGAATTCTTTCAACCTTTTCAGTTCCTGAATCAGCGCTTCGTCGATCTCCTGGCGACCTGCCGTATCAAAAATTTCGACAACTGGCATGCCCGCCAATCGCGCCTTGCCAGACGCATCAGCGGCGCCACGTTCCACATTCTTTTCGCGCGGATCCGGAGTGAATACAGGGACGTCGACTTGTTTTCCGAGCGTTATGAGTTGTTCGATCGCTGCGGGCCTTTGTAAATCGCACGCGATTAAAACCGGCGCGCGACCCTGCTTTTTCAGAAGACGCGCCAGTTTCGCACACGAAGTCGTTTTGCCAGACCCGTTAAGACCTACGATCAAAATGCGGCCTGATTCTCCGGGATGGACCAGCGCGGCACCGCCGCCGAGGAGGGCAGTTAATTCGTCATGGAAAATTTTTACGATCTGCTGACCGGGTGTAATGCTGCGAAGAACGGTTTCTCCAAGCGCTTTCTCTCTGACGCGTGCAATGAATTTTTTGGCGACTTGAAAATCGACGTCGGCTTCGAGCAAAGCCAGACGCACGTGTCGTAACGCGGCATCGATGTTCGATTCACTCATCGTGCCATGTCCACGCAGTTCCTTGAAAATGTCCTGAAGTTTGTCAGCGAGTTGGGAGAACATGATGGTAAAAATTAGGCGTCGCGGCGCGTCATACCTTTGGATGGCGCAAACGTCTTGCGCGCTGGCGAGCGCGTCCTCGCGACGGCGCCCGATTATTTTTTAGGCGTCGGCATGGGCGAGGTCGCCCCTCCCGATGCACCTTCTTCGATTCCAAAAGTCCAATGCGCTTCGACCTTCTTTCCCTGTGATTTCGCGCTGATAATTACGCTGCACGATTTTTCGTGTAACTTTTGCGTCACCTGGTACGAAACGG
>DASTZJ010000115.1:0-3290 GCA_035764345.1 Candidatus Udaeobacter sp. | reverse complement strand
ACAAATTCGCCAAAAAGTCCACGGTGCCGCTGCGGGTGAACTTTTCGGGCGAAAATTTCCACGCCTGGAATCCACGCGTCCTTAATCTCGCGCTGGCTGCGATCCGCAGCGGCGAGGTCGCCGGCGTCTACGCCGCGTTGTGAAAGCTCCTGGGTGAAGGATGCAGCGCGGTAATCTCGCGTGTTTAGGTTCTTTCGCACGCCAACGTCGATACCTTCCCACAGATTTCTTTCGCGCTTACTCATTTCGATTCAGCCAATGTTTAATTTGCCTAGCGAGAAATCTGCCCGTTCGCGAGAAAGATTTGGATTGTAATAAGGATCACTCTGTAAAACGTCCCCCCAACGCTCGCGCATAATCGCCTCGCCCTTCACGTCGATCTCATCTGATGGCGCTTCATGCCAGCAAAGTTTTGCGAACGGAGTGTAAACAATCAAATAACCCGCTCGCCGCATTTTCAGGCAAAGATCGACATCGGCCAACGTGCCTCCCAGACTTGCATCGAATCCGCCCGTTTGCTGAAGAACTTCACGCCGCGTGAGCATACACGCGCTCGAGACAGCGCTGCAGTTTCGTGTCACCTGCAACTGGCGATTCGTGCCCGGATGTTCTCCCGAAAAAGCGTGAAACGCGGGTTGCGCAGTGTTATTGACACCCACGACTGTTCCCGCCTGTTCAATAGTGCCGTTCGGATTTAGCAATCGCGCCCCTACGGCGCCGACTTCGCCTCGCTGGACATGCTCGGCCATGATTGTTAACCAGTCCGGTTCGATCGGTTCGATGCTTTCATCCAGGAAAAGAATCCATGGGTCGTTGGTTTGGTTTACCGCAAAATTCTTTACCGCGGAGTCATTGGGCTCCCCTGGGAAACGCAGCAAATGATGGGGGAAACGCGATGAAAAATCCGATGCGCCAGGGAATTTATCGTCTTGAACGATCACAATCTCATAATTCGGGTAACTTGTTCTGCTCGTCAGGCTCTCGATGCATCGCTTGAAGGATTCGAGGCCGCGGCGATTCCAAATGATCACTGAAATTTTCTTCGGTTCCGACAGTCTGCGTCTGACCCAGAAGGCGTGGGTGCGCCAGTCCACGGCGACACAAGCCGGCTCGCCGCGGCGCTTCAGGTGATCTTCAATCGCGAGCCGCGACGCTTCGAGTTGGTCCGGTTTTTGACGAACGCTGATCGCGCTGGAGCTTTGGGACCGCCTCCAATGATACAGGATTCGAGGGATATGATGAATTCGCTTGCCTTGCTCGATCACGCGAAAGACCAAGTCATAATCCTGTGCGCTATCAAATTGTGAACGGAAGCCGCCAGCCTTTTGCACCATATCGCGGCGCACGGCGGTTAAATGGCCAACGTAATTGTAAGAAAGGAAAAAATCGGGCGACCAATCTGGCTTAAACAAAGGAGCCTCGAAACCGTCTTCGCCGAGCTTGTCTTCATCGGAATATATCAGATCAGCATCCGGATGGGTCTGCAAAAGTTTCACAATCTGGAAAAGCGCATCGGGCTCGATCACGTCGTCATGATCGAGAAAAGTGACCCACTCCCCCTGGGCGAGTGCTAGTCCCTGATTCGACGCTGCCGAAATGCCTTCATGTTTTCCGAGGTTTTTCAGTATGATACGCCGATCGCGAGCCGGAAGTACACGCAGCGCACGGAGCAGCTGGGGGTCGCTCGATCCATCGTCGATTAACAGGAGCTCCCAGTTTTCATATGCTTGCGCGATTACCGATTCAATCGCTTCCTCCAGCCGTTGCACCGGAGTGTCGAACACTGGCGTAATGACACTAATGAGCGGCCTTGAAACAAACCCGCGTGATTCACTTCGCATTCGCTCAAGATCACGCGCATTTGCGCGATGCCGCTCGAACCATTCCTGGTATTCGCTTGAGGCACCAGAACGGCGACGTTCGCGCGCGGGTCGATGGAGTTTTTTCCAAACCGTCTTCGCCAGTTTTTCAGGAAGACGATATGGCGCGAGCAATATCTGGCCCACCCGGCGCTCAGGCGATCTCCGCAGAGTTTGCTTCTGCTCTTTCAGCAACTTCAACTCGCGCCGGTATTCTTTGAGTTTGAGCAATTTTTCCTCCAGTGCGGCGATATGGCGGTGCGCGCCTTCCAATTCAGAGCCGCGGATTTGAAGTGATCGCTTCAAGTCGTTCAACGCTCTATTGAATCTGGCAAAAGCCGTCTCCACTGCCTGCGTTAGCGCGCCGGCTGCTACGCTCGGTTGGCGCCGAAGGCATACGGCTCCCGGATCCAACTCGATTAGGTCGCATTCGTAATCAGGCAGCAGGCCGAAGCGCTCGAAAGACTGAACGAGTTGCGGACGTCGCCTGGCAGCGTCCGCGCCGGGACCAGGGTATAGCACAGTGTTCGCTGCGCAATGCGACAGCGCTTCCGCTACGCGATCGTCATCCTTTTCTCCCGAAGGATAAAACCAAACTGCGGTTTCAAAGCGCGTTGGGTTCTCACCCTGCCCAAGCTTTGTCCTCAGGTCATCGGGAGACCACATGACAACAACTTCTCTTTTCGCTTCAGCAAATTGGCGCTCAACCTCCTGAGAGATCACGCCGACGATAAGGAATTGGCCACCCGGGAACTTTCGCGAGATAGCGCGCACGAAATCGGCACCAGAGGAATGGAAAGGCGATAACGACACCGCGCACATTATATTGGTTGAAGCCAGCCACAGGCAAATCTACCCTGCCGCCCTGCGATACCCGCTTGTCCTGCAATGCTCGATTTCGTTGTCTATCTTCTCTATCGCGCGGGATTGGCAATCGCCGCTGCACTGCCAATGAGGCTGCTCTTTGTGCTCGGACAGTTCCTCGGTTTTTGTGCCTGGCTCGTTTCCGGGAAATATCGACGCCTGGCGAAACGCAATGTTGCCATTGCGTTTGCCAATGAAAAGACCCCGCGAGAAATGCGTCGGCTCGTCCGCCGCCATTTCCAGCGACTCAGCGCAAACCTTCTCTGCAGCGTCAAATTGACCGCAATGCCACCCGGGAAAGTCCTCCGCAGGGTCAAGGTGGAAAATATCGAGGCGATGGACCGGGAATTTCGCGCCGGCGTCCCCGTAGTGCTCGTTTTGAGTCATCTCGGCACGTGGGAATTGTTCGCGCAATTAATGCCGAACTTTGTCGGCTACGTGCGCAACGCCAGTGTCTATCAAAAACTTGGCAATCGTCTCATTGACGCGCATGTGCGCAGCACGCGTAGTCAAACTGGCTTGGAATTATTTGATCGCAAGCAAGGATTTCAACCGGTGATCGATCTG
>DASTZJ010000114.1:0-3512 GCA_035764345.1 Candidatus Udaeobacter sp. | reverse complement strand
GTGCTCGGCTTGGTTCTGCCAAACTTCACTACTACGACAGGCGGGCCGACATTTTCTACCGAACAACAGATCTTTCTCATCGTCGTGTCACTACTTCTTTACGCAGTTTTTCTGCTCATCCAGACGATGCGACACCGCGGCTATTTCATGGAATCAGAGCAGGCAGTTGTAGCGGCAGGTCCAGCTCATCACTCACTGCGCGTGCAATCCACAACTTTTCACGCGCCGATGCTGCTTCTTTATTTGATCGTCGTGATTTTGCTGGCGGAAAAGCTTGCCATCCCTTTGGACAACAGTATTGAGCAATTTGGCATGCCCCAGGAGTTTGGCGGTGCTATGATCGCCGCCCTGGTGCTTACACCCGAGGGAATTGGCGCCATCCAGGCCACTTTGCGCAATCAGTTACAGCGTTCGATAAACATCCTGCTCGGTTCCGTGCTTGCGACCATCGGCCTCACAATTCCCGCAGTGCTGACTATCAGTTTGGTCACGAAACGACCGGTGACGCTCGGCGTCCAAGGCGGCAACCTTCCGCTGCTGCTGTTAACGCTGGCAGTGAGTGTGGTTACGTTCACGAGCAGAAAGACAAATATCTTGCAGGGTTGCGTCCACCTGCTCCTCTTCGCTGTCTTTGTGCTGCTGATCTTTGCGCCTTGAGCTTTTTGTCACTGTAGGACTGGGCAGGCGCATCCTGATGTTGTGCCTGACGGCCGGCACTTTACAAGTGTCTTCGCATTACGATGGCATTCGGTCCTTCTTGGGCGACTTTGAATCCAAATCGCTCATAAAGGCGCAGCACCGGTTTGCCCGCTATGAGGCTGACCGAAATTGCAGACTCATGAGGGTTCGCACGGACCAGCTGCGTTAGGAGGGCCGTGCCGATGCCATGTCGACGGTGCTCCGGTTTTACCGCAAAGGCGAGTTCCGGCGGTGCGTCAGGCTTGTCGATCGGCTTGCGCAACCAAACGGCGCCGAGCACTGATCCGTCTTTCTTGTCGTGCGCCACAAACCCGGTATCGCCCCCGCGGCCCCAGCGGTCGGCATAATGCGAAAACTCCGGACGCTGCAAGATTTCGCGAGAAGGTTGATGGTTACCGATGGAGGATAGCCCTTGATAAAGCATCTCCCGGAGGATCGGCTCGTCCTTGGCAAGAAGTGGTCGAATCTCGTATTCCATCGATCGGATTACCTGTGATTGCATGTATCGTCACCAATAATGAACGAAATGCCAGTCGAAAGAGAATGTCGAATACCACAATGCTTCTGCGATTGATTCGCCAAGCACTACGCGCTGCAATAATCGCGTGGTAATCTTCCCGCAATTGGCAACCATTCAGGAATGGCAATGAATCGCGATTACGTTTTGGGTACGCACAATGAGGAATTAGCCAGACTCGGATTGCAACATCGTGTCTGGCGCCCGGTAGTTTTGGATTGCTGGCAGAGAGCCGGTATCACTGTCGGCAAACGCGTTCTCGATGTCGGCGCGGGCCCTGGCTACGCGACTATCGATCTTGCGGAAATCGTCGGGCCCACCGGTGAAATCGTCGCGCTTGAGCGTTCCGAGAACTTTATTCGCGCAATAGAACAGGCCTGTCGCGCGCGCTCACTCGCGAATGTAAAGATTCATCAACTCGATTTAATGACGGGTGAGTTGCCCAGGGGAAATTACGATTTCTCTTGGTGTCGATGGGTCACGTCATTTGTGAATGATCCTGCCCTGTTGATCAGAAAGCTCGACGACGTGTTGCGCAAGGGCAGCGTAGCGATTTTTCATGAATACGGCCATTATGAGACGTGGCATTTTTTCCCGCGTTTGGCGAATCAGGAGCGCTTCCGCGAACATGTGATCGCAACGTGGCGTGAGTCAGGCGGTGAGCCCGACGGAGCAGTGGCACTGGCAACGCTGCTTCCCGCGAACGGCTTCGCAATTCGCTCGGCCAGGCCGCACCTGTTTTGTGTGCGTCCGAAAGATTACATGTGGCAATGGCCAGCTACATTCATTGAGATTTATCTTCCCCGGCTGATTGACATGGGACGGATCGATCAGGAATTCGCGGATCAAGTTCGCGACGATCTGGCTAAAGCGGAAAAAAATCCGAATGCGCTGATGATTACGCCGTTGGTATTAGAAATTGTTGCCGAAAAACTATAGAACACAGGCTTGCCGACGCCCCGTTGAGTCCTAATGACGGTATTCATTGGATAGTTCCCGCGAGACCAAGACGCTCGGCATCGGTCTTCAGCGCCGCAATCACTTCGGCGATCACAGTGTCGAGCGGCATGCCGAGCTGCTCGGCGCCACGAAGGATGTCCTCGCGGTTCACGGCCCGGGCGAACGCTTTGTCTTTCATCTTCTTTTTCACAGCTCGGACATCGACGTCGTTAATGCTCTTTGTCGGACGAACGAGCGCCACAGCGACAATGAAGCCGCTTAGTTCATCGACGGCATACAGCGTTTTTTCGAGAGGCGTTTCACGCGATACGTTAGCGTAATCCGCGTGTGAAAGAATTGCGCGACAGACTTCTTCGCTCCATCCGTGGTGGCGAAGCCACGCAACGGCGACAAATGGATGGCCCTCAGTGGGGCTGCGCTCAAGATTTGGATGGCGTTCGTAGTCCATGTCGTGCAACAGGCCCACGGCTTCCCAAAGATCGGCATCTTCGCCGCGCAATTGGGCAAAATGCTTCATCGAATCGGCGACGGCATAGCAATGTTTCCGAAGACTCTCGGATTGGACCCAGTCATGCAGAGTTTCCAGTGCCCTGGAGGCGGGCGTCTCACTCATCATTGCGACTTTAATGGATTGAGACGCTGTCGCCGCTTTTTATTTTCGTGGCAAATCGGACCACATCCCAATTAGACAGGCGAATACAACCGTGACTGGCAGCGCGGCCGATCGAATCGGGCTCATTGGTTCCGTGAATGCCAATGCCTTTCTTATTAAGCGCGATGCACATTACACCCACGGGATTCCGGGGACCGGGCGGGAGCAGGTGAAAATTCCTGCTGCGCTTGCCGTGTTGAAGCATTTCTTTGTCATAACGGAACGTTGGCAGCTTGGTGATACCACGCACCTTCCATTCGCCGATGGGTGAGGCTGTCTGAGCGGAGCCGATTGTGACCGGATATGCAGCGACGAGCTTATCGCCTTCATACACCTCGAGCATATTGCTCTTTGTGTCGATCTTCACAACAACGCTCGGGGTTACGCCTTTGTTTTGCTCCGGATTTTCTGATTGCGTAGCGGGTTGCTCTTCAATGTCATTTGCCGCCTGAGAGGTAACCTCGCTGCCCGGCTTAGTGCTTTTGACCGCTGCGAGCTCAAAAGGCTCGACGTTCGGGACCATCAATTGGTCGCCAGGCTTAATTGTTTTCATCTTGCCCGGGTTGAGCTGGTTCAAAGAATGAACGTCGCTGTGAAACTTTTCGGCGATTGCGTCGGTGGCGTTGCGATAAGGAAGAAATTTTAGTTTCGACTGGGCAGACATGTTGCTGGGAAGAGCACCGA
>DASTZJ010000113.1:0-3804 GCA_035764345.1 Candidatus Udaeobacter sp. | reverse complement strand
TTTCCGCTCCTGGACGTGGCCGATGTAAAAATCCGCCCGATCGAAAAAGGCGGGTCCGATCGAAAATTCTATCGGATACGTTGCTCGGCGAACCAGACGCTGATCCTGGTCAAGTACAATCTCGAGCGCGAGGAAAATCGGCATTACGTCGAGATCGCGAAATTTCTTGAGGCCCATGGAATCCGGGCCCCAAAAATTTATTTTCACGATGCGGCGGAAGGCCTCATCTGGATCGAGGACTTGGGTAAGCATGACCTCTACAGTTATCGGCACGACAGCTGGCTTGTTCGTCGCGCGTTTTACGAATCAGCGCTCGATGAAATTCTCAAACTTCACAGTCTGCCGGAGTCCGTGTGCGTGGAAATGAAGGAGCATTTGCCTGCCGAGTTTAACGCCGCGCTTTACCGCTGGGAACAGAGATACTTTTTAAACAATTGCCTCGGCCGCTATTTCGGGGTTAGCGAGTCAAAACGCAAGGATCTGGCAGCGCTTCCCAGTTTGCGCGAAATTGCAAAACGCCTCGCGAGTTTGCCAAGGATCTTGGTGCATCGCGATTTCCAATCGCAAAATATAATTATCCAGAACGGACAGGCTAATCTGATTGATTTCCAGGGAATGCGACCCGGATTGGCTGAATATGATCTGGCGTCATTGCTTTTTGATCCGTATGTCGAGCTTTCGGGCACAGAGCGATCTGAATTGATTAGTTATTACCGGCAAAAACAGGCGGACAATGGACGAAGAGTTGACGGGCAGTTCGACAACACATTGCAACTATGTGCGATGCAGCGCCTGATGCAGGCCCTGGGCGCTTACGGCTTTCTGGGTTTAATCAGAGGACACGAGAATTTCCTGCAATACGTTCCAAGAGCTGTGCGCTCGCTGCGGGAGATCGTAGCGAAGATTGACGACCTCAAGCCGCTCGCTTCTCTTCTCGCCGATCTTGGCTAGCTCGATCTAAGCAGGTAACGGGAGAGCGCGGGCGCGCTCTGTTTTTCTCGAGTGAGTTTCCATCCAAATGCGGCGACCCACGGGCACAACAATGTCATCAACGCGGCTGTCGAAATCACCATGCCAGAAACAGATCATCGATCGGTAGTCGCTCAACTCTAAGTCTCCATTACATGCTGTCCGTCACCACGGTAGCGGAAAATGCCGTGCTGACTGCTCTGCGCTGTGAGTCGCAGTTTCAAGAGGGCGCGAGGTCGTTGGCGCTAGCCCAAGCCGACGAAAGGATTAGTGCGACGCTCGGTTCCAATCAGCGTTGGCGGCCCGTGTCCGGGAAGCACGGTGACTTTGTCGCCGAGCGGAAATAATTTTTTCCTGATCTCCTGTACCAACAGGTCGACATCTCCACCCGGCAAATCACCCCGGCCGATGCTGCCGGCAAAGAGTACATCGCCGCCAATAAGCAGCCGATCGTCAGGCAAAAAGAAACAAAGACTGCCTGGGCAATGCCCTGGAACTTCCAACACTTGGAATTCGGCGCCGAGAAAATCACGGCTCGGCGTTTCTTCGATGAGAAAATCAGGTTTCGCCGGCTCGATTTCGAGTTCGAACCCGAAGCTGCGGAAAAATTCTCGGTCCGAAATCATCGACGCAGTGAGCGAATGGCAGCCGATCGGACAACCAAACTGGCGCTTAATCCTGGCGACATCCTGCACGTGATCGATGTGTCCGTGTGTCAGAAGCAAAAGTTTAAGATCGACACCGAACGACTTGACCCAATCACAGGAACCCTGAGGTGCGTCGAAAAGAATCCAGCCCTGTGGCGCTTTAAGCAGGTAACAATTCGTTTCAAAAATGCCACCGCAGAACTGCTTGTAATTCATCGGATTTGATTGTTGCGGGATTTGGCTACAGCTGAAGCCGGGAGCTTTTACGAATATTTGAATGTTCCCGACTGCGGATTGTCTTATGTTCTACTTTACATGCAGATCTTTGTCTCGTTGTCTTGCGCTTCATGCTGAAATCTGCGAACGTAATTAACTCTTTTTTTCACCGATGAGATCATCTTTGCAACGATCATTGGCGCTTTGCGCCATTCTTTTAACGGCTACAATCGCGGCTCCGCCGGCCATGGCGGCGTCGAAAGAGACAATTGCCATGTCGGTCGGCCGCCTCCTGGAGGAGGGCCATTATACCCGTCAAAAGCTCAATGAGGAAGTTTCCAGAAAATTTCTACAGACGTATCTGGAAATGCTCGACTTCAGCCATCTCTTTTTTACTCAAAAGGATGTCGATGAGTTGACTGCGAAGTATGGCAATTCGATGGCCGGGGACGTCCTGCTCGGCAACCTCAAACCTGCCTACGAAATCTACGCTCTCTATACCAAACGCGTAGATGACCGTGTCGCTAAAATAAAAGAGCTGTTGAACCAGCCGATCGACTTCAAGAGCAACGCGACGGTCGAGCTGAGCCGTCAAAAATCGTCGTGGCCCAAAGATGAGGCGGATGCCGATCAACTCTGGCGCGGTCGGATCAGCAACGAGCTCTTGCAGGAACATTTGAGCGAACATCCTATCGAGCCCGCTCCCCAATTGGTTGCACGTCGCTACGATCGCCTCGCCCGCAACGTCCACGAAGAAGATAAGGACGAACAAATGAAGCTCTATCTCGATGCGCTCGCCCAGGCATATGACCCGCATTCGGAATACTTGAGCAAGGCGGACATGAAGAATTTCAGCATCAATATGGGCCTATCGCTCGTTGGTATCGGCGCCATGCTTCGTTCGGAAGACGGTTACGCAAAAATTGAGAGCCTCGTTCCCGGTGGGCCGGCCCAAGTGGATGGGAGACTCAAGGTGGGCGACCGGATTACCGCTGTAGCTCAGGGTCCGGCTGATTATGTCGATGTTCGCGAGATGCGGTTGGACAAAGTTGTCGAGATGATCCGCGGCAAGAAAGGCACGCACGTGCGTTTGCTCGTGATCCCCTCAGATGCGACTGACCCGTCGCGCCGGAAAAATGTCGAACTCGTGCGGGATGAAATTAAGCTGAAAGACCAGGAAGCTCGCGCCGACATCATCATTAGAAAAGACGAGAACGGCGATCCCATCAAACTCGGATGGCTTACGCTACCTTCTTTTTATGCCGACATGGACAAACACCAGAAAAGCACGACGCGCGATGTGCTGGCATTGCTCAAGCGGCTGAAGAAGGAAAACATCGCCGGTCTGGTTATCGATCTGCGACGAAATGGCGGCGGCTCGCTGGAGGAAGCGCTCTCGCTCACGGGCTTGTTTTTAAAATCCGGTCCGATCGTTCAGACGAAAGATTATAACGGAAGCATCAGGGTCTCGGCGAATCCCGATCCGGGCATCGCCTATTCCGGCCCGATGGTCGTCTTGACCAGCCGACAAAGCGCGTCCGCGAGTGAAATCTTCGCCGCTGCTCTCCAAGATTATGGTCGCGCTGTGGTTGTTGGTGACAAAAACACATTCGGTAAAGGCACGGTGCAGACGATTCTTCCAATTGGCAGATTCGCTTCGCTGCTGGGAAGCCATTCAGATGAAGACGGTGCGCTGAAATTGACCATCCAGAAATTTTATCGGGTGGCTGGCGGCTCCACACAGCTTCACGGTGTCGCTTCGGATATTGTCCTTCCGAGCTTGAGCGATCTTCCGGAATTCGGCGAAGGCGCGTTAAAGAACGCCCTGCCCTACGACGAGGTGGCGAAAGCGAGATATACGAAGTGGTCGGACAGCCATTCCTTGTTTATCGATCAACTGCGGCGACGCTCGGAGGAACGCGTTAAGAACGATCCTGAATTCCACTACGTGATGGAGGATGTCGAGCGTTTG
>DASTZJ010000112.1:0-2011 GCA_035764345.1 Candidatus Udaeobacter sp. | reverse complement strand
CAACTTCGAGAAATCGAGTGGTGGCAAGGTATTCGGGACGCGATCCGGCCAGGTTACGGCGTATTGGATCGGGAAACACATGTTCGAATAGCTCAATTGCGCGAGCGTAGAGCCGTCTGCAAACTCGACCATCGAATGGACGATGCTCTGCGGGTGTATCACCACTTCGACGCGCTTCATCTCGGCGCCAAAAAGCCAGTGGGCCTCGATCATTTCCAAGCCCTTATTGAACAGCGTCGCGGAATCGATCGTGATCTTCGGCCCCATATTCCACGTCGGATGCTTCAACGCTTGTTCAGGTGTGATCGAATCGAAATCTTTTCGCGGCGTTTCGCGAAATGGTCCGCCAGAAGCGGTAAGAATGATCCGACGGATATCCAAAGAGCTTTTACCTTCCAGGCACTGAAAAATCGCATTGTGCTCGCTGTCCACCGGCAACACGTTCGCACCATTCTCGCGCGCCTCGCGCATCACGATCTCGCCTGCCATTACCAGAATTTCCTTGCTCGCGACGGCGAGATCTTTTCCCGCCTCAATGGCAGCAAGCGCGGGACGCAATCCGGCGGTGCCGACGATCGCAACCAGCACCATCTCCGCATCGGTCAGGCAAGCGATCTCGCGCAATCCCTCTTCGCCCGTGAAAATCTGCGGCTTGTACTCAAGCGCGCTCTGGAGGATGTCGATCTTCGTTTCATCGACCAGACAAACAGATTGGGCACGAGTTTCATTGGCAGCGGCGGCGAGTTTTTCGGCGTTACTGTTCGCGGCCAGTCCGACAATTTCCATCCGCTCCGGAATATCGCGCGCCACTTTCAGTGCGCTCTCGCCGACCGATCCGGTCGCGCCCAGAATAACGACTCGTTTACGTTCCCCGAAATTTTCCGTTCTCATTCGTGTTCAGTCGCGGTTACTCCGCGCGTCCATCATGGCACTCGAATCACCAGCCGCAGATAGAAGAACAAAAGCGGCGCAGTAAAAAGCAGACTATCCAAAAGATCGAGTGCGCCGCCGATTCCTGGCAACAAATTCCCGGAGTCTTTTACATCTGTACTGCGCTTGATGATTGATTCAGCCAGGTCTCCCAGCACTGCTGCGAATCCAAGAAGCACACCGAGGATCGTCGCGTGCGTCCAGTTCAGCGCTGGCAAATGGCCGGGCATCACTTTAAACAGTGCCAGGCTGCAAAGCAGCGCAAAAACAATCGCGCCGAAGAAACCTTCCCACGTTTTCTTGCCGCTAATGTGAGGGACCATCAGATGTCGTCCAATCGCGCTCCCGGTTAGATACGCCCCCATGTCAGCAAATTTTGTGACCGCGATCAGGTACAAAACATAAAATTGCCCAGTCAACTGGCCCGTGTTCGAACGTGGCGTTAGATAGACAATTTTGGTGATGAAATTAAAAAGCCAAAGCACATAAAGCAGGCCGAACACGGTGTAAGCCATTGTTTGCAGCGGTTCGTCGTGGCGCAGACGCGCAAACATTTGTCGTCCAAAGACGGTCAGTAAAAAAAACAGCAGGACGGCAACTTCGAAGTCATACGAATGCGCCGGTCCGATCTTGGAAAAGTAATAAAAACTGCCGGCGAGCAGGACTGCGCCACAAATCATTCCGGTGATTTTGAAATTGGGCAGGCCCTTGTGATCCAGCATCCGGTAAAATTCCAATAGCCCGATCAATCCGAACACGCTGATCAACAGCCAAAACAAGATCTCGTATCCGGAGAACATGATCAGCAGGGCGACCGTCCAAAGCGCGATTGTGCTGACGAATCGCAGAATGAAAGCGGAACGTGGCGTGATCACGTTCGTGCCGGTGTGCTCAAGGGTTACGGGCATTTCCTATTCATCATCTCGACAGTGGCGAGATTTGTCCACAGATTACAGAGACTGGTGCTCATTGATTTCAGGTCTCCTGCTGAATCTGTGTGAATCTGCGAAATCTGTGGATAATTTCCCCTCGTGCAAAAGATGATGAAAGCCATCGTGAAGGCCAAGGCCGAGCCGGGGTT
>DASTZJ010000111.1:0-6533 GCA_035764345.1 Candidatus Udaeobacter sp. | reverse complement strand
GCGGCATCGGTTTGAATGATATTGTCAATCAAACGGCCCGATTGGGCGTGCATCGAGCGGCCCAGTGCGCTAATTACGCCCGCCGTGACGCTGGCTTGAAAACCTAGCGGGTTGCCAATCGCGATCACCAATTGGCCGACGCGCAAATTCTCGGAGTCGGCCAAACGCACGTGCGTGAGCTGCGGTGCATCGATTCGAATCACGGCGAGATCGGTGTCTGGATCGTCGCCGGTCACTCGCGCCGGATATTCGCGGCCATCCGGCAAACTTACGGTGATGGAATTCGCCGCATGAACGACATGACTATTGGTCAGAATGAATCCGTCAGGCGTGATGATAAAACCCGAGCCGTTGCCGCTGAGCTCGTGCGTTCCGCGCCGGAGGTTGACGCGTTGTTTGACGTCGATGTTCACAACAGCCGGGGCAACGCGCGCGACTGCACTCACCACGGTGCGCGAATATGCATCGAACAAGACAGAATCGTCCCGGCCTGCTGTGGCTGCGTCGAGGTCCTTGCTCGTCGGCGATGGAGCAGCAGAGTCTGCCTCGTTTAAGAGAAAATCCATTGGCACAGGGTTTTTCTTCGTAAGAGAATCAATTGTCATAATGTAAATTTCGGGCTGCCAAACCATCAGTCAACTACATATGATATCAACCTATACATATCTTCTCGAACGTTACTCTCCGCTTGCACGTCGCCGGGAATTGTTTTACACAGGAGCGTGCGAAAAGTGTCATCTGCCCCCTCTGTACTCGACGCGCAATGCCCTTCCCGGCTGGTGCTCGACCGAATTGCCGATAAATGGACTGCTCTCATCATCCAGATTCTCGCGCGCGGAACGATGCGTTATGCTGCGCTTCAGCGCGAGATCGGGGGCATTTCCCAAAAAATGCTGACGCAGACATTGCGCAGCCTGGAGCGGGACGGTTTGGTGCAACGCACGGTTCATCCTGTCGTGCCTCCAAAAGTGGAATACTCTCTCACAAGATTAGGTCGAACCTTGATTGAGCCGTTGCACGCGCTGTGTTGCTGGTCAGAAAAACATCTGGCTGAACTTCAGGCGAATCGCGCGCAAGCAAAGGCTGTAGCCTCGAAAGCGTTCGCGGTTAATTGAGGTAGCGTCAACGAGGGGGGAATCAACGACCCCCGCTACAGCAATTGCCGATCTAACATGCATCAAGCTGAAATCATTGTGGTAGTGTTCGCTGCTGTAGCGGTTCTCGCCGTGGTCGCGTGCAAACTCGCACTGCCCTATCCGATCGTACTCATTATTAGCGGACTGGCGCTGAGTTTCGTGCCGCGATTGCCGGAGGTAAGACTCAATCCGGACATCGTGTTCTATTTTTTTCTGCCGGCGCTTCTTTACCCGGCTGCGTTGTTCACGTCGTGGCGCGATTTCCGTCGAAATCTGCGGCCGATTCTTTTGCTCGCAATTGGGCTGGTGCTGGCGACGACTTTGACGATTGCGTGGATAGCACACGCCATTCTGCCGGCACTACCCTGGGCGGCCGCTTTTGCGCTTGGGGCGATTGTCTCCCCGCCAGACGCGATTGCGGCCACGGCAATCATTCGCAGGCTCGGTGTTCCGCATCGCATCCAGGTAATCCTTGAGGGAGAAAGTCTCGTGAATGATGCGACCGCGCTGGTGGCGCTACAATTCGCGATTGCGGCACTTGTTACCGGGACTTTCTCAGTCGGTAATGCAGCGATTCGTTTTACCTGGGTGGCAGCCGGCGGCATCGCATTTGGGTTGTTAGTTGGGGCGGCGATGCGCTGGGTGCAAAGCCATCTCGATGATCCACCGATCCAGATCACTATCTCCTTGCTCACTCCATTTATCGCTTATCTGCCGGCCGAACGGCTGCATGTCTCAGGTGTTCTGGCGACGGTTGCCGCGGGGATTTTTCTCGGCTGGCATTCGCCGCTCATGGTTAGCGCTCGCTATCGTCTGCAAGCGTTCGCCTTTTGGGAAATGGTCGTGTTCCTGCTTAACGGTTTCATCTTTATCGTTATTGGCCTGCAACTTCCTGGGATCCTGCGCGGACTGAATCGAGAATCGCTTGCTCCCCCGATCATCAGCGCAGCCGTCATAACCAGCGCCGTTATTTTGGTCCGGTTCGCCTGGGTGATACCTGCGACCTATCTGCCGCGTCTGCTAAGCAGCAAACTAAGGAAGCGCGATCCGATTCCGCCGTGGCAGCACGTGGCCATCACAAGCTGGGCTGGCATGCGCGGCGTCGTCTCGCTGGCAGCGGCGTTTGCGCTCCCACTGGTCTTAAGTGATGGCAACCCATTCCCGGGGCGCGATTATATTTTATTCTTCGCTTTCTCGGTGATCCTCACGACGCTCGTCCTTCAGGGTCTGACGCTGCCATACCTGATTCGGAAACTCGGAATCACACACGACGGAGAAGCAGATGAAGAGGAACGCCGTGCGCGCCTGGAAGCGAACAAAGCTGCAATTGAATTGATCGAAAAGCTGCGCGCCAACGATAAATTTTCACCAGAGAGTGTTGATCGTTTGCGCGCCGAGTACGACGAACGTGTGGACCAATTGCAACTCTGTGCTGAGAACCCCGACGATTGTCGAGGCGAAATCGCCACGCCACAATATCAGCGTTTGCAACGCGAAGCGCTCCGCGTTGAAAGGCAAACCATCATCCGTTTGCGAAACGAGCGCGTGATTAACGACGACGCGTTGCGACGTATTCAGCGTGATCTCGATCTGGCAGAAGCGCGCCTGACAGGAAGCTGAGAGTGTTAGGTGTGAAGTGTGTCCTAACCAAGCGGAATGCAGCCGCGGGACAATCGCAACGGCATTTAAACTTAAGACGTAAAGCTCTCCGGACTAAAAACCATATCGTGCCGGCCAATCTTTGGCTGGCCCGCCCAGCCGCGCTGCGCAGGTCTTTAGTTCCTTCTTGAAGACCTTGGCCAGATGCGATCGTACAGTGTTTGAGAGGGGAAGCTTTTCCATCCTGGTCCAACTGTTGTAATCCGCCGTCAATCGAATGCTTGGCTTGTCTGAATCAGCACCCAAGAAGTGAACGATGGAGCGCCGCAGTTCAGTGGGATTGCTTTGCAGGTCATCGAAGAAATAAACGCGAAACTGCTGTGGATGGACGTGGCGTTTCCATCGCGCGACGACGGCACTCGGGTACGAACGCAAGAGCATCCCTCGGCGGAATAAATTCCGATTGACTTCGTCGACGTTGGTCACGTCAAACGGCTCAATCTGGCGGTAATGCACTTCCATGGACAAATGCGACCAGACTCGCTCAACCGGATCACGCGCCAAAAAGATCACTTTTAGGTTTGGGAAGAATCCGACGACTTGCCGAATGACTTCATCACTCAGCGTCGAATAATTTGGCGAAATATCACCTGAAAGAAGCGATGCCTTGGATTCGAATAGTCGCCCGTAATTCTCGAGGTCGATAGTCGGCTCAGCGCCAAGGCTCTTGAGTCTCTCTAAGAATCGAAGATCGCGCTCATCTCTGCAGCGTGGACGAGCTGCGCGTTCGACCTTGCTCAATTGATCAAAGTAATGCAGTTCCTTTACTGGAGGCATCCAAAAATCGGGATGGGAATCGAGTTGCTGATAAAGCCAGGTGCTCCCGGCTTTATGGGCTCCGATACACAAAAAATCGGGCCCTGCACCGCGAGCAGGAGACCTGTTCCCTTCCTTATGCCTGTCGCCACTACCGCGAGCGTTGAATGGCCAAGCCCATCTCACCTTTCATTGTCTTCCTGTTGGAGTTTATGGCACAGACATCGCGCCATGGTGTGTCGCCGCGGCCACGCAGCGCGCCGCCTCTACCCTCACGCGATCCAATCACACCAGAATAGGATGTCGAAGTCGTCCACCAGCTGCACGAAGCAGATGAGTAACGAAAAGCCATATCGTGCCGGCCATTCTTTCGCCGGACCGCCCAGTTCTGTGGCGCAGGCTTTCAATTCCTGTTCGAAAAACTTAGCTACACGGGACCGAACTTTATCGGTAAGCCGAAGTTTGTCCCTTTTGGCATCCTTGTTGTCGTCCGCCTTCAATCGGCCACTAGGCTTGTTCGGATCGGCGCCCAGAAACTGGAGGATCGAACGCCGCAGCTCAGCAGGGTTTTTCTCGAGATCGTCAAAAAAGTAGATGCGGAAAAGATCTGGACGAACATAGCGTCTCCAGCGTGCGACGATCTTACTGGGATGTGAGCGGAGCAGCAGCCCGGGATTCAGCAAATTGCGAATCACTTCGTCAGCATCGGTCGCATCAAACGGACTAATCATTCCGAGGCGAATGCCCATGGACAATTGCGACCACGCTCTCTCAACGGGATCGCGAGCCAGAAAGATCACCTTCAAATTTGGGAAGGAATTGACGACTCGCTGAATGATCTCATCGCTCACTGTCGAATAAGCTGGCGAGATATCACCAGAGACAAGCGATCCCTTGTGCTCGAACAACCGCCCGTAATTTTCCAGGTCGATGTAGGACAGGGCGCTCAGGTTTTTCATGCCATCCAGAAAGGAAGTATCGCGCTGGTCTCTGCAGCGTGGAGGATGAAACCGTCTTGTTCTATTTAGACTATTCAAATAGTGCAGTTCCTTTACCGGAGGCATCCAGAAATCAGGATGCCGCTCAAGCTGCCGATACAGCCACGAGGTCCCGCCTTTTTGAGCCCCCACGCATAAGAAATCGGGGCGGGCATCGCCCAAGTGATTATCCTCTCCGTTTCGATCGTCATCTACGCGAGGTTTGAATGGCCAGGCCCAACGCATCTCCGCATTATTTTGCATCCCGCGGTCAAAAAGCAAGATCGAAGCATGGGGCAGGCTCTCGCTCGTTAGCCGCGAAGCGTCAATAACCCGCTTGCGCTGGTCGCCAGTGAATCGGAAAATTGCCACTAATGAATCACACCGCTCGCTACCGCATTTTCCTTCTCTCGCCTGCTTACGCCGGCGGTGAACGAGCGCGGATGATTCTGAGCGACCGGGCGGCATTCGAGCTCGCGCGAGAATTGCGCTACAACCGGGGCGCGCCAATCGCGGAGGTGTTCACCTTTCTCAGTGGCCTCTACTTTCGCGGCAAGATCGCGTACGCGACTGCATTCGCCCGGCCCGCGCCCGGAATCCCCGGTGTCTTTGTGATCACGCCCACTCGTGGCCTTGTCGATGTCAAAACGCGCATTCGTCTCGACGACCTGCGTGAATTCGCAGCGGTCGATATTCGCAGTGAGGATCCGCGTTATCGAGCGCCGATTGAGCGAGACACGCGTGTTCTCGCAAGGCGACTACCATGTCGGAGCGAGATTATTCTTCTAGGCAGCATTGCCACAGGAAAATATGTGAACGTTCTGCTTGCGAGTTTTGGTGACCGGCTCCGATTTCCCGTTGATTTCATCGGGCGCGGCGACATGAGCCGTGGCGGATTAATGTTGCGCTGTGCAGCAGATCGGCAGGAGCTTCCTTACGTCGCGGTGAAGGGCGCAATTGTTAATGGGAAACGCCCGCCCAGGCTCGTTCCGCGGAGGTATCAGGCCACGTTCCGGTAGAGCCCGCCTAGACAGGGGAATTCACAAGGAGCGACGGCTTGGGCAGCCGTCGATTCAAATGTGACGGCTCGGAGGCGATCATACCTTGTTTATTTGTTTTGCCTCGCGGGCTGGTGTTATCTTATCTTAAGGTTATTGCTGTTTCGGCAGCAAAAATTTCTGGATGATATGGACGTTAGCGGCACGATCGGCGCGATTCTGAGTCAGAAGAGCAAAGACATTTTTTCCATTCGGTCCGACGCAACGGTTTTTGAAGCGATTGAAATGATGGCCGAAAAAAATGTCGGCGCCTTGTTGGTGATGGATGGAGAGCAATTGAGCGGGATCATTTCCGAACGCGATTATACCCGCAAAGTTTTTCTCCGCGGCAAACGTTCCCGGGAAACGAAAGTTGCCGAGATCATGTCAACCAATGTGACCGTTACGCATCCGCGTGAACCGGTGGAGAAATGTCTGCGTCTGATGACTGACAAACACATTCGCCATCTGCCCGTGGTCGAAGGCGATCAAGTAGTGGGCGTGATTTCGATCGGGGACTTGGTGAAGCACGTCATTTCCTGCCAGCAGGCCGCAATCGCACACTTGGAAAACTACATCCAGGGCGGATACGCCGCGGGGTAATTTCTGTAGGGCGTCTGCATCAGACGCCGATCCAGTTTTTGGCGTTTGACGCAAACGCCCCCTACAACTTCCAAACGGTTTTCCCGGCGACGATCGTCCGCGCGGCGCGACCTTTTAGTTTCCAGCCATTAAACGGTGAATTGCGGGAAGCCGAATGAAATTGATCGGCGCGAACCGTCCACTCCAAGGCAGCATCGATTAGTGTGACATCGGCGCACGAACCGGGCGACAGCGTGCCGGCATCCAGCTTTAACAGTCGCGCCGGCTCGACTGTGTACATCTCGATCAAACGCGCTATATCGATCTTGGCGTGTTTGTGCACGAGCAGATCGATGAATAGGCCGAGCTCGGTCTCCAATCCAATA
>DASTZJ010000110.1:0-3190 GCA_035764345.1 Candidatus Udaeobacter sp. | reverse complement strand
TTGTCGCAAACTGAATTCTCAAAGTGGCTCGCTGATTTCATGCCGCAAATCCCGATGACGGGAAACGGCGACTGGCTGAAACCAGTCGTCTCGCCCGATCCGAGCGATCCCAAGCTCGCGCATCTGGACGGGCTAAACCTGAGCCGCGCCTGGATGCTCGAAGGAATTCTCTCGGCGCTGCCACACGATGATCCGCGGAGAGCGGCGCTGCAGGCTGCGGCAGACGCGCACCGGCGTGCGGGTCTGTCCGCGGTCACAGGTGCGCATTACGAAGGCGGACACTGGCTCGGCAGTTTTGCGGTTTATCTAACAACCCAGCGCGGCATCCAACAGGGAAGAGCGACTACGTCGCAGCAGGCGAAGAGCGCGCCGGAAAGCAGAGCGCCTTAATCGGCCGCGACAGTCCGCTCACGTGCGCGGCGAGATTTTCCTCCCGAAGGCTGCCAGGCGCGTCGTTGCCAGAACTCTCGCAGGTCCGATTGATTCCCGCGAAAAATGTTGCGCTCCGCTTTCTTAATATTGGCGACACTTATCGGGTAAACGGAGCGCGGGCGAGCGCCCCTGCCGTCGCCACAATATTGCCAAAGAGACCAATAGTTCCACGGCGACGTTGCGCGTGGCTCGTTGCGATAATTTGCAATCCATAGCCAACATTTCGCCAGCACGTTTCTCTGTGTGTTTGTCACTCTCGGACTATTGAGAACCTGCCCGAGATGATATTCGCCGGAATAAATGCCAGGATAAACACCGGTGCGTTCGCGAATTCGTTCGACGAACGCAACGGCTTGATCAGCCCGCATCGTTCCGCCAGGATAATGACCGTTCTTTTCAAAATCGAGCACCAGCAACACGCCGGCACTGGGCCGGGTAACGGGATTGGTTTGTGCCCAGGAATTGGAAACAACACTCAGGAAATGGTCCGCTTGCCGAATCGGATCGGTCGCGTTGGCGTAGTGGTAGGCGCCCCAGAGCAAGCCGGCTTGCAGCGCGCCCATTTGCCGGTCCAGATATTTCGCATCGCGCTGAACCGGGGGATAAGTGGCTTCATGAATTACCCCGACGATGCCCTCGCGTTTCATCGCGGCAAAATCTGGCCGCATCATGTCGTAGTGAGAAAGATTCACTACGTTGCTGGCAGAGAAAGCGCACGCCGGAATAGAAAAAAACAAAGCGGTAGCCCGCAAGATCGACAATCTCATCAGCATCCCGGATCGAAGCAGACATATCGAGCATCGCTAGCTGACTTGCAAGAGCATCTTTTCATTTGGGGTGCTCAACTCTGAGTTGTAGCCACGGGCGGCTGACCGCGCCGGTCCGCCGCACCACAAACCTGGATGGCCGGGATCACAGCTGTCTGCTACAACACCGCAGATCAGCTGGTTCATTCACATTCAGGAACAATTCTCTTTCCTGCTCTGTAACAGGTATCCCCCGCATTTTTCCAGCCGCGACCATACGGCGAACGAGCGTTTGCAAGGAAAAATCGTCGCCCGCTAGCGCTTCTCGAAAATCGATTTCTATCTCTCGAGGATAAATAGCTGTCAGCGGTTCAGCGCGGCTGTCGATCTTCGGAACAACGCCGACGCGCGGCCTAATCTGCTCGCAAAGATACCGCAGATAAATTTCGGTCATGAACGGCATGTCGATTGCCAGCGCCAGCAGATGTGCGCTGCGCGTCTGCGCCAGCGAAGCAGCAACACCGCTAAGCGGTCCCCGCGATGGGAGATCGTCGGCAACGAACTGCGCGTGGGCAGGGCGCCAGACGGGATCAGTGCGCGCGGAAACGAAGATTTCTGTCGGCTCCAATTTCCGCAGCAGTTCGAATTGAATTTGCCAGAGCGGTTTTCCGCGAAGCAAAAGTGTCGCTTTGTCCTTACCCATTCGCCGCGATTCGCCGCCGGCGAGTAACACGGCGCTGATATTCATCCCGTTGCGGCTGGAGCGAATGCGGTCGAGCGCAGCTCTCCACTACTGAGAATTTTGGCGCGCAGCCCACCGCGACCCTTCAGAAATTCGTGCGCGCCCGGCGCGAATGCGCGATCCATCCAGTAACACGGCGCGCATTCCTGCGTCCCATAAAAACGAACGCCTTGGACCTCAAATTCCTTTCCGATAAAGTCGTTCAGATCGACGCCGCGTGTAATCACGTTGCGCCGCGCCGCAGCAGGCGAGCAATTGTGTGTGCCCAGCGCTGTGCAAAGCTCATCGAAAACGTCGCGCGAAAAAAACGTGATCTGGCCTTTGTAATCGTCCTTAAAATCGAAGTAACGATCGCCGCGAATCCCGCGCCCTGGAACACATTCGATCACCGCGACTTCTATCATGGGATGAGTATCCGGTTCGCGACCGTGATGGCCCACGAAATTGTGCCCGGGCGAAATGTACAAGTGACAGATTTCCACCGGCTGCAACAATATCTGAAGTCATCGTAGATGAAAGAACCGCATAGCATCGGTCCGGGAAGGATCATCCGGCGAAAAAAGGACGGTGCGCTCGAATATTTGCGAGACGATCTGACGATGGAAGAGCCGCTCGAAATTCGAATTGGCCGCAAACCTTTGGCCACGACGATGCGTACGCCTGGCCATGACGATGAACTCGCCGCTGGTTTTCTCGTCTCCGAAGCGATCGTGCGCGATCGAAGCGCGGTCGCGGAAATTTCGGCAGATGCTGGCAATAGAGTGATCGTTAGCCTTGCTGAAGGCGTGAAACTGAAGCTGAACTCCGCGCAGCGTTTTGGGACGATTTCAACCAGCTGCGGATTGTGCGGCAAGACGAGCATCGATGAGATCCGGCAAAATTTTCCAGCAATCGAATCGGCAAATGTTCGGATCGATATTGAGACGTTGCTTTCGCTTCCGGAAAAATTGCGAAAGGCCCAGAGCGATTTCGCGCGCACCGGTGGAATTCATGCCGCAGGAATTTTTGATTTGAGTGGTGAATTGAAAATTGTTCGCGAAGATATTGGCCGCCACAACGCGGTGGATAAGGCGATTGGCCGCGCGTTCCTCGACGAATTACTTCCGCTGGATCGACATGTTCTCGTGGTGAGCGGCCGCGCTTCGTTTGAAATTGTGCAAAAAGCGCTGGCTGCTGGTATTCCCATCGTTGCTGCGGTCTCTGCGCCTTCGACGTTGGCCGTCGATTTTGCGCGGGAAAGCAATCAAACACTGATCGGATTCTTGCGTCC
>DASTZJ010000109.1:0-2976 GCA_035764345.1 Candidatus Udaeobacter sp. | reverse complement strand
CCATGGCAGCCTTCACTCCCGCCGCGACGGAAAGGGTGGACGCGCTGCCATTTTTGAAAATACTGAGCAGCGTGCTGCGGACACCATCCTGGCGAACGATATTTTCCTGCGGGAAATAACCATCACGCACTTGCGCCACATCGCTGATGTGAATCACGGTCCCGCCGACGCTTTTTATCGGCAGGTTGTTCAACAGATCGATTCGCGGCGGGTTAACGTTTAGATCAATCGGCACTTCTTTCCCGCCGATCTTGGCCGTGCCACTCGGATAGGTTAAAGAGCCATTGCTAATGGCAGTGACGACATCTGATTCGACAAGGTTGTTTGCCTCCAACGCTTTCAGATCGAGATCGACCGAAACCACCCTTTGCTTTCCGCCATATGGGTACGGAATGCTCACTCCGGGTACGCTGATGAGCCCGACACGAATCTGATTCAGGGCGATATCAAAAACCTGCTGCTCGGACAGCTTGGCGCTGCTAATTCCGAACTGCAGAATGGAAACGGTGGACGCGCTGTATTGGATGATCAGTGGCGGAGTGGTTCCTGGTGGCAGTTGTCTCAAAATGGTTTGGGAAACGGCGGTCAGTTGAGCCACCGCGGTCGAGGGATTCGTGCCCGGCTGAAAAAAAACTTTGATCACGCCGAAGCTGTCATAGGAGGTCGATTCAATGTGTTCGATATTATCGACCGTGGTCGTGAGCGCTCGCTCCTCGCTGTAGACAATTCGTTGTGCGATCTGATCAGCCGGCAGTCCGGTGTAACTCCAAATCACACTGACGACCGGGATATTGATAGCGGGAAAGATATCGGTCGGCGTCTTGGTCAGGACAAACGGAGTCACCAAGAGCAACAGCAAGGCTGCGACCACAAACGTGTAGGGGCGACGAAGAGCTAAGCGAACGATCCACATAACGTTCCTCCGATGTGGCTACGCCGAGTCATCCAACATATCACTATATCGGCGCCGAAGCGAGCGAGAAAGCACTCCGTTTTCATCCCCTAAATTTACGCTCTCCCATAAAGGAATCGCCACTGCGCATGCGAAGGGTTTATTCCTGACTCCTATTGGCTCATCACCATTCCCTCTTTCGGGCGGTGTCAGCTGCACAGGCAGATCCTAACCCGATTACGCATCGATTCGTCTGAGCGTCGGTCTCCAGGACGAGAAGCTTGAGAGCCTCTCCTTGCCCAAGCCGTCAAACCAGAAACATACCGAGCGCCGCACCAATCATCGCGCAGGTGGCAATGGCAACCAGCGCTGTCGCGACCAAGGGAGCCGGGTGGTTACGCATAAGCTTGCGGTCGGTCGCCACGATAAGAATGGCAGCCAGCAAAAAGGGTGCGAGCAGGCCGTTCAGAACGGCGGACCAAAAAAGGGCTTTGATCGCGTTGATGTTCGCAAAGTCGATCGCGATTCCGACCAGCGTGGACAAGATGATGATGGCGTAAAAAGCCCGCGCGGTCTTAAAACTCTTGTTTATCCCAACGCGCCAGCCGAAAATCTCGGCAGCCGCATAAGCCGCCGAAGCCGACATGATAGGGATGGCGAGAAAGCCAACACCAATGATCCCAAGAGTGAAAAGCAGTGCGGCAAGATTGCCGGCCAATGGACGCAACGCCTCCGCGGCGCCTTCGGAAGTTTCGATATGAGTGATCCCGTCTCGGTGCAGCGTCAGCGCGGTAGTTAGGATTATGAAATACATCCCAACATTGGAAAAGAACGTGCCGACGCCGATGTCCAATCGCCGGGTCAAGACGCGCGTTCGCATAGTAACCGTCGGCGCGCGCTTGCGTGCCGCTGACTTCGCCTCCTCGACTTCCTGTGATGCTTGCCAGAAAAACAGGTAAGGGCTGATTGTTGTCCCGAGCACACCAACCAGCATTGCCCATCCCTCTCGCGTGGTGGGCAGCGATGGAACAAAAGTAGCGTGGACCACAGCCGGCCAATCCGGACGAACGATGAACGCAGTAAGGATATAAGCGCAGAGTGACAGCGTCAGCCATTTCAACGCGGTGGCGATCGGCTCATAGTGAAACAAAATCGGGCCGGCCGTCAGTCCGATTCCGAATAGAATAACAAAGTAATGCGAGTTGATGCCTGACAGCATTTCGGCTGCGTCAGCCATACCTGCCAGATCTGCGGCGATATTGAAGGTGTTGGCGATGAAAAGCGCGAAGGCAGCGGTCATCACTACAGACCTCGGAAGTTTCTTGCGAAGGGCCGCGGCGAGTCCTTTGCCGGTTACCATCGCAACCCGGGCGCAAGTCATTTGCACCGCGGCCATCAGTGGCCAGGTGACTAACGCAATCCAAAGCTGGGTCGTGCCGAGTAGTGCGCCAGCGGCCGAGTAAGTCGCGATGCCCGAAGGATCGTCATCCGCGGCACCTGTGATGAGACCCGGCCCCAGCGTGGAAATGAAACGAGCCAGCAACGTGCGGCGTAGCGGCTCGACTGGAGACACCGCATGCCCATGCGCTGCCTCTACCGCTACAAGGACATCGTTGCTTTCCATATCCTCCCGATATTGCGCCAGCCTCCCAACTCGAAGCTCCTTTTTAAAGACAGAGCCCGCAGTGGCGGGTTACATCCCGATCGAAGATTAGCCAAGCGAAGGTTTCGCCGCTGATGAACTGGGCTAGAACGAAACGCTGAGCAGCTCCGCTTTGGTAACTAATGCGGCGAAGACGCACGCAACCACGACGAGTATAAATGTGCTAATTGATGTTTCATGCTTTAATCCTTCTACCATGCTCGATTATTAGCCAATGCGCTTCCGACAGATTTCGCACTTAGGCTGATGTGTTAACGCTGATTCTCTCTTTCGGGATAGCTAAGGGGTAAGACCAGAGTTGTCTGGGAGTGCCGGCGCGGCCGCGTCGGTCGTTAAGGAGATCGAACGCGCTGGCCGAAAGCTGATCGCAATTCAGGCGGACGCCGCCCATTCTGAAGCCGTCAAGGCCGCGGTCGAAAAG
>DASTZJ010000108.1:0-2020 GCA_035764345.1 Candidatus Udaeobacter sp. | reverse complement strand
CCCGCCAACTCTTTTTCGAGCTTCTTTAAACGCTCCTTGCTTGCCGGATCTTTTTCCTTCTTGAGCGCCTGGCGCTCCATTTCGTGCTGCATGATCTCGCGTTCAATCACGTCAATCTCCGTCGGCATCGAATCGAGCTCGATCTTCAAACGCGACGCCGCTTCATCGACCAGATCGATCGCCTTATCCGGCAAAAACCGATCCGTAATGTAACGCTGCGAGAGCACGGCTGCTGCAACGAGTGCGCTGTCAGTAATGCGCACCCCGTGGTGCACTTCGTAGCGTTCCTTTAATCCGCGGAGAATGGCGATCGTATCTTCCACGGTCGGTTCATTCACCAAGACTGGCTGGAAACGCCGTTCTAGCGCGGCGTCTTTCTCGATGTATTTGCGGTACTCATCAATCGTGGTCGCGCCGATTGTGCGCAACTCGCCACGCGCCAGCATCGGCTTAAGCATGTTCGACGCATCGACAGAGCCTTCTGCTGCGCCTGCGCCGACGATGGTATGCAGTTCGTCGATGAATAAAATGATCTGACCTTGCGCATCGGTTACTTCTTTCAAGAACGCTTTCAGTCGATCTTCGAATTCGCCGCGAAACTTCGCGCCAGCCACCATCGCGCCGATGTCCATGGCGATGATGCGTTTTTGCTTTAACGAATCAGGGACGTCGCCGCTGATAATTCGCCGGGCCAATCCTTCCACAATTGCTGTTTTACCCACGCCCGGATCACCGATGAGTACAGGATTATTTTTCGTCCGGCGCGATAGCACCTGCATGATCCTTCGAATCTCGTTGTCGCGTCCGATCACGGGATCGATCTTTCCGCGTCGAGCTAGTTCGGTCAGGTCGCGGCCATATTTTTCCAATGTCTGATATTTGCCTTCGGGATTTTGATCGGTCACCCGTTGTGAGCCGCGCACCTGCTGAAGGCCCTGCATGAGTTTGTCGCGCGTAACGCCAACGTCTTTAAGTAATTTCGCCGCGGGAACATTCGCACCGGCCAATGCGAGTAAATAATGCTCGGCGCTAGTGAACTCATCCTTCAGTTTCGACATTTCCTTCTCCGCCGAATCCAGAACGTTGCGGAGTTCGTTCGAGACGCGCAGGTCAGCAGCCGCCCCGTGGATTTTTGGGCGACGCTCCAACTCCGAACGCAGCCGCTCGCGTAGTTGCTCGACGTTCGCTCCGATCTTTTCGAGGAGCGGCCGCGTTATTCCCTCGCCTTGATCCAGAAGAGCGGAAAGAAAATGCTCATTCGTAATTTCCGGATGATTACGTTGCGACGCGAGGTCCTGCGCCGCCTGCAACGCCTCCTGCATCTTCTGCGTGTATTTATCGATACGCATACTTCAAAAGATAGTGAACGCGCGCTCCAGTGGCAATTCGCCAATCAGGGAAACGCTTTTTCGCACGTGAAATCGAAGGACAGGCGTTTGACACAAACGCCTCTACAACGATGAGTGTTTGCGATGGACGAGAAAGAAAAATGGATTGGACCGAAAGCGCTGTCGCTTTTGCGGCCGGGCGCGTTTCGCCGTTACATCATCGGTTCGCTGATTTCCGACAGCGGCACGTGGATGCAAATGATGGCGCAAAGCTGGGTCATGAGCGGACTGACCAACAAGGCGATCCTGCTTGGCCTGGTTAATTTTGCCGCCGGCTTGCCGGCGCTTGCGCTCGCTCCAACCGCCGGGTCGCTCGCTGATCGATGGGACAAACGCAAGATCCTGGTCGCAACGCAAATTGTGCAGATCATTTTCGCGGTTGCCTTGGGATTTTTGGTGATGAGCGGGCACATTCAGATTTGGCATATTATTTTTTTTGCGTTTCTGCTCGGCGTTGCGTTCTCCTACGAAATGCCAGCGATCTCTGCGCTTGTGCCTGAGCTGGTGAGGCGTGATGAGATCGCAGCGGCCGTTGCTCTTGATCGATCCGTGTTTCATGGGTCGCGTCTGATCGGACCGTCGCTGGCAGGTTTCTTTGTCGCATGGTGGGGCGCAGCAGCGGCATTTTTCAC
>DASTZJ010000107.1:0-2251 GCA_035764345.1 Candidatus Udaeobacter sp. | reverse complement strand
TCGACCAATTCCTCGTAATTGATTGCGAATGGCTTTTCAACTTCGCCCTCCACGTGTAGCCACCACGCGTCCCTGTCGATATTCGGGATCGGGAAATGCGTGCGGACATAGAACGATTTTGTCGGCGTGATGAAGCCGTCGGCCGTTTCAAACGGCATCTCCAGGTTAAGCGGTTCTTCGCTTCGAACGATCCTGCCGTCGCGCAATTTGACGTCGTTTTCCGGCATGGAGTTTAAACTTTCACCACAAGCCTAATCGCGCTGGCGAGGCTGCATCGGGATCTCGATGTTGTGCGCGGCGGCGAATTCGATCGCCTTAGAGTAACCAGCGTCCGCATGACGAAGAACACCCATGCCAGGGTCGCTGGTGAGGACACGCTCGAGGCGGCGTTTGGAATTATCCGTCCCGTCGGCGACGACGACCATTCCGGCGTGCTGCGAGAAACCGATGCCAACGCCCCCGCCGTTGTGGATCGACACCCAGGACGCACCTGCGGCCGTGTTAATCAGCGCATTAAGCAGCGGCCAATCTGCGATCGCATCGCTGCCGTCGAGCATTCCTTCAGTTTCACGATTGGGTGATGCGACCGAGCCCGCGTCGAGATGATCGCGCCCGATGACAACCGGCGCTTTGATTTCGCCGCGTTTCGCCAGCTCGTTCATGGCTAAGCCGAACTCGGCGCGTTCCCCGTATCCCAGCCAGCAGATCCGCGCTGGCAATCCTTGAAACTGAATTCGCTCACGCGCGAGCTTCATCCAGCGAGCGAGCGTTTGGTTTTTCGGAAATAATTCGAGCGCGAGCTTGTCGGTGCGGGCAATATCGTTGGCGTCGCCGCTCAATGCGACCCAGCGAAACGGTCCGCGGCCTTCGCAAAATAAAGGGCGAATGTATTCGGGAACGAATCCTGGAATGTCGAACGCGTTTTTGACTCCGGCTTTTTTTGCCTGCGCACGAATATTATTTCCGTAGTCGAACGTCACCGCGCCTTTCTTTTGCAGAGCGAGCATTGCCTCGACATGCACAGCCATCGATTGCATTGCTCGCTCGATGTATTCGTCCGGATTTTTTCGGCGCAAAACGAGCGCATCTTCAAGCGACATCCCATGCGGAACGTAGCCATTTAACGCGTCGTGCGCGCTTGTTTGATCGGTGAGAATGTCGGGAACAACTCCGCGCCTCACAATTTCAGGTAAAACATCGGCGCAATTGCCAACAAGGCCGACCGAGAGCGATTTTCGATCATTACGCGCCTGCTCGATCAACTTGAGCGCGTCATCAAGCGAGTGCGCGATTTTATCGCAGTATCCCCTCTTCAATCTTTTCTCGATGCGCGCCGGGTCCACGTCCACTCCGAGAAACACCGCGCCGTTCATGGTCGCGGCGAGCGGTTGCGCGCCGCCCATCCCGCCGAGCCCGCCCGTTAAAACGAATTTTCCATCAAGCGACCCGCCAAAATGTTTGCGTCCAGCGGCGGCGAAAGTTTCGAACGTTCCCTGCACAATTCCCTGGCTGCCGATGTAAATCCAGGAACCTGCCGTCATTTGGCCGTACATCGTTAGGCCAAGCCGTTCGAGGCGATTGAACTCGGCGTAATTGTTCCATTGACCGACAAGATTGGAATTGGCGATGAGAACACGGGGCGCTTCATCATGCGTCTTGAACTTGCCCACTGGTTTCCCGGATTGGACGAGCAGCGTTTCATCGTTTTCGAGCTCACGCAGCGACCTAACAATTACATCGAAAGCTTCCCAGCTTCTCGCGGCGCGACCAGTGCCACCATAAACCACGAGTCGATCAGGATCCTCGGCGACGTTGGGGTCGAGATTGTTCATCAGCATTCGCATCGCTGCTTCCTGATGCCAACCTTTGCAGCTTCGCTCGCTGTCGTGCGGTGCGTGGATAATTCTTTTTCCGCTCATAGCGCGGCGTCCTCGCCATCAAAATCGCCGCGGCGAATCGCTTCGGCAACACGCGCGATATCATTCGCGAGTGGTCGATCCCGCATCAGCGGCGGCGCCAGTCCGCGAACAATCGCAAAAGCGCGTTCGACACCCGCGCCGCTTTTCAAGGGGCGACGATGTTCCAGGCCTTCGGCAGCAGCAAGCAACTCGATAGCCACCAAGTTTTCGGCAAGATCGACAATCGATCGCAGTTTCAACGCGCTCGTCATTCCCATGGAAACGTGATCTTCTTTCCCGCCCGAAGTTGTGATGTTGTCAACGCTCGCCGGGTGCGCAAGCACGCGCGCTTC
>DASTZJ010000106.1:0-5956 GCA_035764345.1 Candidatus Udaeobacter sp. | reverse complement strand
ATCGCAAATTCAATCGCTAATATATTTTGGTGTTGTCCTCGTAATCCTTGGAGCGTGGACTAGCCTCGCCTTGGGCGAGGAACAACAACAGGCCTTTTCATTCCAAGTGCCAAAGGGTGATTCTTCGAAGGCCGAGAAACTGGCCAACGAGCTCACGTCACTTTCGCCACGAGTGAACCGAGAAGAAGCAACGCTGCTGGCAGACTGCGCGTTTGTCACAGCAACCAAGCTCAGGCGGGAATACCGCATGTTTGGGACGCCGATTTTCAATAACTTCCTCATTTATCACGGCCTGAGGAAACGCGGCTACTGTTATCAATGGTCGGAAGACCTGCTCGTCGCTCTCGATAAATTGAAACTTAGGAGCCTCGAACTGCACTGGGGCGAACATGATCCGGGCACGTGGCGCGAGAACAACTGCATTGTTGTGACTGCCAAGGGCCAGCCATTCAAGCAGGGGATCATGCTGGAGTGTTGGCGCCGTCTCGGACACCTCTATTTCGGTCCGATCGCGTCAGATTGGGAGCTTTACGTGGAGAACAGCGCGTACGCGCGCAGGGTCCGCGAACGAGCAGCAGCCTCGAATGTTTCCGAGCATAATCATGGCGTCGCTTTTCAGAGGAACGTTGTAGCGAAGGGAAAAGCTGGCGATTAGAACCCCGACTCTGACGGGGACCTAAGGGAACACGACTTGCAGAAAATTCTTGCGCGAGCGGCGACACGGCTACAAGATCGCGGCGCGATGAGCACGTTCGCGCGTCCAGCAAATCACGGACGCGCGTTTGTCGCGACATGCGTTTTCGCGGCATTTATCTGGACGCTCGCGCTGACTGTTTCACCGCAGCTACACGCGCGCATTCACGCTGATGGAAATCGCGCGGATCACACTTGCGCGGTAACGCTGATAGCGACTGGCAGCTACCATCACGCTGCGCAGCCCTCGCTGATAAGCGCCTGTGACTTCGTTTCTCAATTTGGAAGAGTTGCAACTCTGAGCTCTACCTGGGTTCAGCCGCTCTTCCTCAGTGCACACATCTTCGCACACGCGCCGCCGGCGCACTCCTGATCCGTTGATTCTTCCCGCTTCGAGCGGGCAGCGGTGTTCAGTGCGTTCCTCACGCCGCTGAATCAACTGCGTAGAACGGAAAGTCGTTGGGCGGCTTTCGCCCAGTCATTTGAATCAGGAGTTTTTGAATGAAGAAGATATTTTTATTAGCGCTGGCCGTTCTCCCGGTAGCGGCCGTTTTCGCACAGGAAGCGGCGCCCGCTGGGAGTTCATCGCCAGCACCAACAGTTTCACACAGTACGCCGGCGACAGCAGCGGACGTGGAAGCGCTGCGCCAGCAAGTACAATCCCTAACCGAGACAGTGAAAGCCTTGCAACAGCAAGTGAAAGATCAGCAGGCCGCGTTGCAAAAGGCAAACCTAACCGGTGAGTCGGGACTTCCGCAAAATCCAGAGCCTTCTCCCATTGCGGCCGCCGAGAATTCTCCCGTCCCCGGCGCGAGTGCGCCGTCGCGCTTTCCAACTGAAGATACCTCAGTTGTTTCATCGACAACTGCACCTGGCGTAAGCGGCGCCCCTGCGCCGGGAACCTTTCCCACAACCGATACCTCAGTCGTGACATCGGCACCGGAAACGATCTCAAGCACGGGTGCTGGCGCATCGTTAACGCAGCCGATCACTATCGGTGGCGGCAGAAATTACATGAACATTTCCTTCGACGGCCTGTTTGCGCTGGCCTATTCCAGCGCGCGGGACCTTGATCACATCGAAGTGGGCGATCATGATCCGCAACAGCGCGGTTTCAACGCGCGTAACATCGAGCTCGCGTTGGACGGCGCAGTCGATCCGTACTTCGAAGGGTTCGCGAACATCGTCTTCAAATTGGATAACGACAATCAAACTTCGGTCGAAGTTGAAGAGGCTTTCATGCAAACAACCAGCCTGCCATTCAACTTGCAATTAAAAGGCGGACAATTTTTCGCCGCGTTCGGGCGACTGAACCCGACCCATCCACACACTTGGGACTTCGCAGACACGCCTCTGGTCAATGGCTTATTTCTCGGTCCCGATGGGTTGCGCGGTGTTGGAGCCCAAGGTTCATGGACGTTGCCTCTGCCGTGGTATTCGCAACTAATCTTTGCGGCGCAAAATGGACGCGGCAGCACAGGATTTTCGTTTCGCAACCCTGGTGAGGACGGAATGTTTTTTGATCGGATAACGACCGATCGTGAGGCGCGCGGCTTGCAGGATTTCGTCTGGATCCCGCGCTTCGAAAATTCTTTCAATTTGAGCGACACGCAGACCGTGCTGGCCGGTGTTTCGGGCGCGTTTGGTTCAAACGAAACCGGTGCGAATTCGCGAACTCAGATTTACGGCGCGGACCTTCTTTACAAATGGAAAAGCTCCCACGCAGAAGGCGGATTCCCCTTTGTGAAATGGCAGACGGAATTCATGTATCGCCGCTTCCAGGCCGGCCACGGGGCTGATGACTCGTTTCCTGTCGCGGAAACGTTTCACGATTGGGGACTGTATTCGCAGGTGATGTGGGGATTTAAAAAGGGATGGGTCGCCGGCATTCGTGGCGACTATGTGGACATGCAGGATTCCAAGTTTACCGACGACTTGGATCGGCAATCTCGTTGGCGGCTCAGCGCTAATCTTACATGGTATCCGACGGAGTTTTCAAAAATCCGATTGCAGTACAATCAGGATTTTCTGCAGGAGAACTTTTTCCTCTCCGCACGGCAAGTCGAGTCGATCTTTCTCCAGTGGGAATTCATCCTCGGTTCTCACGGGGCGCATAAATTTTAAACACATGAAAAAAATTCTGTTAGTCCTGTCCACACTCATCACGTGCACTTTTGCGGCGCAGGCGAAACTAAACGTCGTCGCGACTTTGCCTGACTTCAGATCGCTCGCTCGGGAGATTGGCGGCGATAAAGTCAACGTAACCGTTCTGGCGAAGCCTACCGAAGATCCACACTTCGTCGATGCGAGACCGAGTTTTGTGGTCTCGGTGCGCAACGCCGATGTCCTGATCGATGGCGGCGCGGAGCTGGAGCTTGGATGGCTGCCGCCGCTTCTGCAAAACGCGCGCAACCCAAAGATCGAGATCGGCAAGCCGGGGCGCGTTCAGGCTTCGCAGGGAATTCGTCTCATGAACGTGCCCGCAAACGTGACACGCGCCGCGGGGGACGTGCATGCGCTCGGCAACCCGCATTTCACAGTCGATCCGATCATCGCAAAAGCGATCGCGCAACATATCGCGCAATCGTTTTCCGCCCTCGATCCGGCGAATGCTGCATTTTACGAGGCGAACTACAAGAAATTCGAGGCGACCATCAACGCAAAACTACAGGAATGGGGCGCGGCGTTGCTGCCATTTCACGGCCAACATATCGTGGCGTATCACGATTCCTGGCCGTACTTCGCGCACCGTTTCGGGTTGAACATCGACATTTTCCTTGAGCCGAAGCCCGGAATTCCACCCTCACCTTCGCATCTCGCCGAAGTGATTGCGCAAATGAAAGCGCAGCACATCAAAGCGATCATTGTCGAACCGTTTCACGATCGGCGGATCGCTGAGAAAGTGGCGAGCGCCACCGGCGCGAAGGTGGTGGACTTTTCACAATTCCCGGATGGCCTTCCTCGGACGGACAGCTACGTCAAGTTGATCGACACGCTGGTTGCCCGCCTCGCAGTGGCATTGAAATAGCCATGTGGGAAGTGATGTTTTGGCCAATCGTGGCCTGCGTGCTGTTGCCCTGGTTGCTGGTTTATCTCGGCCTGCATGTTGTGCAGCGCGGCATCATCTTCATCGACATCGCCATGGCTCAAATGGCGTCGCTGGGAATTTGTCTCGCAGTTTTATTTCATCTTGATCTTCAGGGCTGGACCACTTTCAGCATCGCGCTCGGGTTCACCCTCGTGGGCGGCGCAATTTTTTCCATGACGGGAAAACGCGCCAGCCAGATTCCGCAGGAAGCAGTCATCGGCATTTCCTATGTGGTTGCGGCAGCAGCGGCGGTGTTACTGCTCAGCCGCGCAGCAGAAGGAGACGAACAAATCAAGCAAATGTTGGTGGGCAATATTCTGCTTGTGACTCCGCTGGAAGTTTGGAAATGCTTTGCGCTTTTCGTCGCGGTCGGCCTTTTGCATTTCGCGCTGCGCAGAAATTTTCTGCTCGTTTCCTTCGATCGCGACGCGGCGTATGCCAAAGGATTACGTGTGCGCTGGTGGGACTTTCTTTTCTACGCGGCATTTGGTTTGGTCGTGACCAGTTTCGTGCGCATCGCGGGTGTGCTGCTCGTCTTTAGCTATCTCATTGCGCCAGCGGTTTGCGGAATCAATCTGGCCGATCGAATCGGAAATCGCCTTCTTATCGGTTGGATGATTGCACTCATCGGCGGAGTTGGCGGTTTGTTTCTCTCCTTTTGGTGGGACTTGCCGTCGGGCGCAGCGATCGTCTGCACTTTCGGTGCGATACTGATCATCATTTCGATCGTCGGGCTGTGGCGTCGCCGCGCCAAGCTGTAGTGGCGGGCGTGCTGCCCGCATTCAAATAAAATTGCAGCCGGCACCCCTGCCGCTACAGAAAAGGATTCTGTTGGTCTCCGGTTGAACTTTCTCGTTCGAGAGAGACAGTGTTCCGGCACGCTCGCCTACTATTTTTGATCTGATTTCTCGATAGCTGCTATCTTACCCGGAATGGAATCCTCAGATCATTCCGAGCCTCCCGCCCACGCGGCCGAGTACGTCCGGCTCGGGCTGATGGGTCTCGTCATCGTGGCCAGCCTGACCGCATGGTGGCGGCATTGGATGTTGCGGGATTGGCTTGCATTTGCTGCCACACTTGTCGGTGGGTTCCCCATTTTCAAGGAGGCGTGGGAGAATCTGCGCAAGCGTCGCATGACAATGGAGCTCTCCATGACCATTGCGCTCGTTGCCGCGCTGTGCATCGGACAGTTTCTGACTGCGCTCGTCATCGCGTTTTTCGTGCTCTTCGCCGAGATGGTCGAAGCTTACACGGTTGGCAGTGGGCGGCGTGCGATCCAAACCTTGGTCGACGCCCTGCCGCGTCAGGTGAGAGTGCGGCGTGGCGGCGAGGAACGTGAGTTGGGTACCAACGAAGTTGTCGCCGGCGAGACCATCATCATTCGGCCTGGCGAACGCATTCCGGCCGATGGCGTGGTGATCAAGGGCCACAGTTTCGTGGATCAATCCTCGATCACCGGCGAGTCGTTGCCGGTTGAGAAAGTCGAACAGAGCAAGGTATTCGCCGGCACGATCAACAAGGATGGCGTGCTCGAAGTGCGCATCGAGAAAATCGGGCGCGACACCACCTTTGGCAAAATCATCGAAATCGTCGAGCAGGCGGAAAAGTCTCGCGCGCCCGTGCAGCGTATCGCCGACCGGCTCGCGGCGGGATTGGTCTACTTCGCGTTCGGCGCAGCGGCGTTCACCCTTGTTGTCACGCGCAATTTCACTTCGACTATCGCGGTGATCATCGTCGCTGGCGCGTGTGGAGTAGCGGCCGGTACGCCGCTCGCGATCCTCGCGGGAATCGGAAGCGCTGCGCGTCGCGGCATCATCACGAAAGGTGGGCTTTACCTCGAGCAGCTCAGCCGCATCGACACTATCGTTCTGGACAAAACCGGCACACTCACGCTTGGAATTCCCGAAGTGACCGCCGTGCGAGCAATCAATAGCGCGACAGAGAATGACGTGCTCCAGACCGCTGCTATCGCCGAGCAACATTCCGAGCACCCGCTCGGAGAAGCGATCGTGCGTTGTGCCCACGAGCGCAAGTTGCCGCTGCACGAGTATTCGCAACTGCGCTACTCACCGGGAAAAGGGATCGTTTGCGAGGAATCGAGCACACGCATCTTCGTCGGCACGCGCGCTCTTTTTGAAGAGAATGGCGTGCCGGTTCCAGCAGATGCACTTTCCG
>DASTZJ010000105.1:0-3055 GCA_035764345.1 Candidatus Udaeobacter sp. | reverse complement strand
GCGACGAATGGCGCTGATGATGCCGCTGGATCGAGTCCGCAGCGGCGCAGCAAGAAGGGAAGCATGGCGCCACTCAGCGTTCCCCACAGCACGACTCCGACAAGCGCGGCTCCGACAGTGAGCGCAACCAGCCAATGATATCTTCCGTAATCAAAAATGTGCAAGTATTGCCACAGTGTGATGCGGAAAAAACCAATGGTTCCAAGAATTAAACCGAGCGAAAATCCGGACAGCAATTCCTTGCGGACGACGCGAAACCAATCGCGCAGACGCAATTCGCCGAGAGCCATCGCGCGGATAACCAGCGTCGTTGCCTGCGATCCGGAGTTGCCGCCACTGGAAATGATCAACGGCAAAAACATTGCAAGGATCGCCGCCCTTTCGATTTCACTATTGTAACCCTGCATTGCGGTAGCGGTTAGCATTTCACCAAGAAATAGAATGATTAGCCAGGTGGCTCGCTTCTTCACCATCCGCAAAAACGGGATGGTGGTGTACGGTTCGTCGAGTGCCTCCATGCCGCCGAGTTTTTGGATGTCCTCGGTGGCTTCCTGTTCGGCGACGTCCAGCATGTCGTCGCTCGTCACAATGCCGACGAGGACGCCGCTTGAATCAAGGACCGGCAGCGCGGCGCGGTCGTATTTGCGGAACACGTTAAGGGCGTCCTGCTGCGAATCGGTCGCGTTCAACGCCGCGAAGCTTTGATCGCGAATCTCGCTCACTTTCGTCGTAAGCGGCCGGAGCAGAAACTCGCGCATCCGCACGTCGTCGATTAATTTGCCGCGGTCATCGACCACGTAAACAAAGTTTAGCGTCTCGGTGTCGCGGCCGTACTCGCGCACGTAGTCGAGCACGTGTTGCACCGTCCAATCCTCCTTCACCGCGATAAAATCCGGTGTCATCAAACGGCCCACGCTGTTCTCTGGATAACCGAGCAGTGCCGTCGCTACATGGCGTTCTTCGGGCGTGAGCAGGCGAATCAATTGGCGCGCCGCGGCGCTCGGCAATTCTTCCAGCAGCGCCGTCCGATCGTCCGGCGACATCTCATTCAAAATGGCTACCACCTGCTCGTGTGTCATCGCGCGCAACAATTTCTGTTGTTCTTCGATCCCGAGGTATTCGAACACGTCCGCCGCGAGCGCCGCCGGCAGGACGCGAAAGATGATCACCTGCTCGTCTTCCGGTAGGTCCAAGATTACTTCGGCCACATCGGCCGGCGGCCATTCGCGAAACGACTCACGCAGCGCCCCGAAATTACGGGCGTCGATCAGGCTCTTGATTTCTGGCGCGAGAAGATTGCCAACCATGTCGGCGTTTTTAACACTCGCGCTTGCCTAAAGCAATGGCGGGCGAAGCGGGTAAATGTTACAAATGTTACAAACGGAAGCGGCATTTGGGTCGTAGCACTTTTAACCCCTTGTAACGTTCAACTTCTTCTCTCATCCCCGCTTGGCATTTGGCGGAAACCTGCCCTTGTCATTCCGAGCGAAGTCGAGGAATCTCTAGAGATTGTTTTGGCCGTGGCAATTTCGTCTCCGCTTGGAATTGCCCGAAAAAGAGCCAAAATAATCTCTATGCCTGCAGTTGCTACCGGTCCAATGATTCGGCGCGAGATCGGCGACGATCATGTTTGCCTGCTTACTTTTGACCGTCCCGAATCGGGCGCGAACATCTTCGACGCAGCCACGCTCGATGAGTTGAATGAACATCTCGATTCTGTTGAAAACGATGTCTCGTTGCGTGGCTTGATCATAGCGTCGGCGAAAAAATCTATTTTCGTGGCCGGGGCCGATTTAAAGACGCTGTTGCAAAAAGCGCAAAGCGGCGACATGCGGGCCTTCATTGCTCACGGGCAACGGGTTTTGAATAGGCTGGCAGAATTGAAAATCCCGACTGTCGCCGCAATTCATGGCGCATCCGCTGGTGGCGGCTACGAGGTGACACTGGCGTGCGACTATCGGATGGCTTCGGATGATCCGGCGACGCGGATCGGACTTCCCGAAACGACGTTGGGCCTGATTCCGGCCTGGGGCGGTTGCACGCGCCTGCCGCGGTTGATTGGGGTCGAGAAAGCCGCAGAGGTAATTGCGAAAGGGAACCTTTATTCCGCACAGGAGGCGCTAAAGCTTGGCCTGGTCGACGGAATCGTCCCTCGCGATCAACTTCTCGATGCGGCCCGAAAAAAATTGAGTGGCGGAAAACGCAAATTGGAGGGGCGAGCTCCCGCGAGCCCGGCGTCGCGGGAGCTCCGCCCTCCAAAACGACACGGAAACGCGGCCCCAGAACGGGCGTGGGAAATCATCAACAAGACTCTGTCGATTTCGCCAGACGAATCGCTGCGGATGGAGTTGGATGCGATTGTCGATCTTGGCAAATCGGAGTCGACCCAAAACTTGATTCGCAATTTTTTCCTCGCTGAAAAATACAAGAAAGGAACCTCGAAAGCGGCGCCGGAGAAAGTAGTGCACGCCGCGGTAATCGGCGCCGGCGTAATGGGCTCAGGGATCGCGCAATGGCTTAGCTCGCGCGGCGTAACGGTGATTCTGCGTGACATTGCGCGTGAGCAGCTCGACCGCGGTCTCGCGAACATTGAGAAAACTTACGCGGATGCAGTGAAGCGCGGTTTAATGACTGAAGAGAAAGCAAAAGCAGGTCGCGCGCGGATTGTCGCCTCCACTGCGCCGATGGAATTGCGGGACGTCCAATTCGTCATCGAAGCCGCATCGGAAAAATTTGAAGTAAAGAAAGAGATCTTTCGTGAGCTGGCGATGCAGGCAGGCCCGAAGACGATCGTCGCCACGAATACCTCCGCACTTCCGGTGGGGAAATTGGCCGACGCAACCGTTTCGCCTGAGCACGTGATTGGCCTTCATTTCTTTAATCCGGTTAGCGGGATGAAATTGGTGGAAGCTGTTATTGCGAAACAAACGTCAGACGAGACGCGCGACCGGAGCCTGGCCTTTGTGCGACAAATTGGAAAACTGCCGGTGATTGTGCACGATAGCCCCGGTTTTCTGGTCAATCGCGTTTTGTTTCCGTATTTGCTCGACGCCGC
>DASTZJ010000104.1:0-13101 GCA_035764345.1 Candidatus Udaeobacter sp. | reverse complement strand
ATTTTTCACGACGGATCCTGCCTGGAATATTCAGCGCCCGGCCATCCTGAGCGGCCAGCTAGAATCGCGTGCAGCGTTCCATTATTAAAAGAGCGGCATCCTGATTGGGAATGGCGCATTCCCGAACCTGCCAGTGAAGCGGCAGTGTTGCGGGCGCATGCGCGCGATCATCTGGAAAGAATTAAAAACGCGACCCGTGACTTCGATGCGGACACACCTGTTTACCCAAAGATTTACGAGCACGCTTTGCGTTCTGCCGGCGCTGCAGTTGAAGCCGCGCAGACGGCGCTGCGTGGTGAGCGCGCATTAAGCCTCATGCGGCCGCCCGGACATCACGCGACTCGCGACCGGGCTATGGGATTTTGTTACTTCAACAACATCGCCATCGCCGCCCTTGATGCCCTAGACAACTCCGCTAAGCGCGTTGCGATTTGGGATTTTGACGCGCATCACGGCAATGGGACGGAAGCGATCGTCGCGCACAACTCGCGAGTCGCCTTTGCGTCCATCCACCAATTCCCCGGTTACCCTGGAACGGGCACAAAATCTTTTGCGAACGCGGAGAATTATCCGATCGGCCCCGGAACACCGCGGAATCAACATGTCGATGTGGCGAAGCGGGCGCTGGAAAAATTGGTCGCGTTTAAACCCGATCTGCTTCTCGTTTCGGCAGGCTTCGACGCCTACGCGCGCGATCCACTCGTGCAGATGACTCTCGAGCCCGAGGATTTTTCCACCTTCGGCGAATGGCTGTGCCAACTCGACATTCCCGTAGCTACGATCTTGGAAGGTGGCTACAGCGACGAACTGCCAGAGCTGATCGACGTGTTCTTGACTGCCTGGGCGTCGAAATAATAGCTAACCGAACATACGCCTCAACGCGTTGCATTGCGAGTTGCCTCGAGCATTTCCCTCAGTTGGGCCGCTGCATTTTCGATTTCGGAGTATCTGTACTCGGCTGCTCTGCTCTGGACAGCAAGCACCCCACAGCGATGAACGTTTTTAAAGTCGCCATAAGGAAATTTGTATCGTCGTTTGCTGTTCTCAGCATAGCGCTCGTCGATTCCCAGATGCCACTTTGCGTACTCACCAAAGCCATGCTGCCGAATGAATTCACTCTCGAGCGCTGTCGAAGGCCGGTCTTTAGCCCACACGCCTTTTCGGTCGATCACGACGTGTCCCTCGCTGATGAGTTTTTTGGCGTACATCAAAGCGTCAGTGTTTAGCTTAACCGATCGAATGTTTTCCGAGTCTTTGCCGGCGACTGGCAAAACAGCACAAAGGAGTGCAAAGCTAGGGGCAAGAAAAGCGGACACTATTCTTCTTTTTCTCATTTTCGTTAGGGAGCACGATGGCCTTGGGCGATTCGAAACATGCAGGATTTAGAAGAATCGGGCCGGCGGGATTTGAACCCGCGACCTCTTGAACCCCATCAATTTTGCTTCACCTGGGTAGAAGCAGACAAAATCGTATTTTCATAGGTAATTTAGTTAGCGGTTCATTTCGATAGCTCAACAAAGTATTTGACTTTAAGGGCACTATAGGGCACCAAAGGGACATGAAGGCACCTCGATTCAAAGCTGTGAAAACTCCCAAAGGTTGGCGGTTGAATGTTCCTGCTTCGCTCTCACCGGATGGAAAACGGTCGCGCCGATTTTTCCAAAGTCGAGATGAAGCACAGGGAGAAGCAGCCAAACTGCGGACGCAACTCGCCCAACATGGAACCGGCACGCGGATTCTCCCGCCAGCACAAGCGGATTCTGCGGTCCGCGCTTTTGCGATGTTGGGTGAAGGTGCCCCGTCGGAAGCATTACTCGATGCCGTACGCGAATACGTTGCCCGCCACAAGACGCGATTGGCAAGCATGAATTTCGAGGATGCGTTCAAGCAGTTCGCGGACGCTCAACCTCGCAGCGCATCGTACGCTCAGTCCTTGCGACAATTTCGGGCACGGCTGAGCGCGTTGCATGGCCGGCCACTTTGTGATTTGACCGCGAGAAACATTGAACACGCGATGAATGATTTTCCGCCGTCGGTTTTCAATTTTGGCCTCCGAATCTTAGGCGGCCTTTTTAACTACGGTCGCAAGCGCGACCTTTGCGCCACTAATCCGATTGAAAAGCTGGACCGCAAAAAACTTCCGCCGAAAAAAATCGAGATTTACACACCGGCACAGGTAGCCGCGCTTCTTGGAGGCTCAGACCCGTCCCTTATCCCGTGGCTGTCCGTATGCATGTTCGCTGGGCTGCGAGCGAGCGAGGCGCGCAAAATGATGTGGGGCGACTTCGATTTTTCCGAAAATTTCATTCGGGTTCGGGCAATCGTGTCTAAGACGCACCGGCCGCGTGCGATCCCGATGGAAGCCAATTTGCGTGAGTGGTTGCTTCCGTACAGGCGCGAGGATTCGGAGCCCATTGCGCCACAAGGTCTGAACGTGCTTCGATCACAGCTTCGCGCCGCGCACCAAGCATCCGGAGTGCGGCAGATCAAACACGGTCCAAGGCACAGCTACGCATCGTACCTGCTCGCTCGCGACGGCAGCGTTGACGCGCTCCTGTTGAATATGGGGCATGAAGATGCCGCGACCACGTTCCGGCATTATCACCGCGTGGCCAGTCAACGGGCAGCGAAAACATTCTGGAGTATTCGTCCAAGCGAAGCGGGAGCAGAGAAAATCGTTGCGCTGACAGCAGCGCGCTAACGTTTGCGCCGCTTCTTTTCGCTTTTGGGTGGGAGCGCGACCTTGACTTCAACCTGCTCCCCGGGAGCCTTGCCTTTCACCGATTTCTTAGTCGCTCGGACAACGCGCCGGTCGCGGAGATCAGCGAAGTCGAATCCCTTGTCATGAAATGCCATCTGCGCAATGCGCGGAACTTTTCGCAGTTCTGATTCAGCGAAAGATCGCGCGTTTTCATCGAAGCCGAATTCCTGGGCGCATTCGTTGAGGAACGTGCGCAGACGCCACAGAAACAAACTCGCTTTGCCTTGCTCGCCCGCAGCGGAACCGATGGCAGCAATCTTAAGTGCACACATAAACGGGAACCCGATAGACCGGATGCGTGGCGCCCCGGCCTTTGCGCCGGCGCGATGCCATTCAAAGTCCGCGAACGCGTAGGGCTTGCCCCTACCATTTACCGGGGGTGCATCCGGTGTTCCCATAAGCCAATCGAGAGCAACGCCGGTTTCGAGTTCCAAAACTCGCGCTGTTTCTTCGTTTAACGGGATAACCCCCGCTGAAACTTTTTTAACCCAGGACGTGCTGCGCTTGGCTAGCCGCGCGAAACGAGCCTCTTGACCGTGGATCGGGCCAAGGATGCCGCGCAGTACCGCAACGGTCGTCTTGCGCTTCGATAGTGCCATAGGTGAACCATTATTTTGAACTATAGCATTGTCAAAGCACTTTGATTGCACTATCGCCACCAACCATGAAGCAGCAGTTGAATCTTGTGAACACAAAGGGAATGGCAGAGCAGCTTGGTAAGCCAGTTTCTGCCGTTCAGCGATGGGCGAGAATGCGAGTTATTCCAAGTATCCAGGTCGGTTGGCGGACCAGACTTTTCGACCCGGAAACGGTCCGGCGAGCACTACTAAAGAGAACCATCCACGAAGTGGAATAAAAGCGGGAGTCGCGAAATGCCAACACCTGCCGAGCTAGCAGAAGCTACGCTAAAGGCGTTGTGTCCTGAGTTAATCGCGCAACAAGCCAAACGTCGCGCCGAGAAACTTCGAGCACGAGATTACGAGGGATACTTATTTCTGCATGACGGTCACAAACGTCTCCCGGCATTCCTAGAAATCGAGCGCGTATTGCCGGACAAGGATTTTTGGAAATGTCTCGCGCTCACTTGGGATAATATCGAAGTCAGCGCGCCAGGCCCGAAACATTGAGAATCACGACAGCCGTTAGCACCATTTCCAAAATCAGAGATTGAATAGCCGCACCGGCAGGAACAGTCGTTCCGAGTGTCGGATGCTGAGGAAATAGAACGCGCAAGAGGGCCCTAGCGGCGAAAGCTCCGACCAACTGGCTTGCCATATACGGTAAGACGACCTTGCCGTGCAGCCGACGCGCAGCGAAAAAACCGAGCGTCACAGCAGGGTTAAGATGTGCCCCGGAGACATCGCCCACGGCGTAGATCATCGCGAGAACGATCAGCCCGAATGTTAGCGCGACGCCAACGTGCGTAACTGCGCCACCGCTCACGTCGTTAATAACAATCGCGCCAGTGCCAGCAAAGACCAGCGCGAAGGCGCCGATGAATTCAGCGCTGTATTTCTTCATAGAACCAAAATCAACGGAATCCCGTTCATGCACCTTGAAAATACGGAATAGTAAGATGCTAACGAATGTGAAAGTCATCGTGATCAGCCCAATGTGGATCACCAGAGGTTGAAGACCGATTTGAACAAATACTAGGACCGTCGCGGTCGCACCCGCCATTTGAAGTAATCCAAGAGCTAAGCGCACAACTGCCCAGAGATAAGTGTTTTTCACTGATCTGTGCACACGCAGCAGGAAAGCAGACAGCAAATCCTATATCAATAATGCGCTACGGCTTCACCGCGCGGATGAACGCGCTGAGGAACTTGCCGTCGATATAGGGGGCGAGCGCGTCCACGTCGATGCCTTTGGACGTGAGAAACTCGCGTGCATCTTCGGTACGGTAGATGCGCGTCGGCTGGACCTCGATCTGCTCGAAGCCGGCGGCGGCGAGCTTGCGGCGATAGTCATTTTCTTCGAGTGCGCCGGCTATGCAGCCGACCCACAGGAGCACGCTCTTGCGGATCTCGGGTGGATTCCGCCCCTCGTCACCACGTCCGACACCGCAAATCGGCCGCCTGGCTTGAGCACGCGAAAGGCCTCCCGCAACACGCGGTCCTTATCGGCCGAGAGATTGATCACGCAGTTCGAGATGATGACGTCTACGGTATTGTCCGGAAGCGGGATGTTTTCGATCTGGCCTTTGAGGAACTCCACGTTCTCCACTCCAGCCTTGCGTTTATTTTCGTTGGCGAGGGCCAGCATCTCGTCGGTCATATCGAGACCGTAGGCTTTGCCACTGGGTCCGACGCGCCGGGCCGAGAGCAGGACGTCGATCCCGCCGCCCGAGCCCAGGTCGAGGACGGTCTCGCCCGCGTGGAGCTGCGCCAGGGCCGTCGGATTGCCGCAGCCGAGCGACGCCTTCACTGCATCCTCGGGCAGCAGTCCAGTCTCGGAGGTGTCGTACAGGTTGCTCGTGATTGGATCACAGCCGCCCGTCGACGATGACGAGCTGCAGCAGGCGGTGCCCCGGCCCTGCTGGACGAGCAGTGCCGCCGCTCCGTATTTTTCCTTCACGACTTGTGTGATGTTTTTAGTGCTCATTTGATCTTCTCCAGCTTGACGACTCGATTGCGCGTGCGGCACTCCGCATAGAGAAACGCGAGCAGCTCCTGCAACGCCTCCAAATCCTTCGAGAGCTCTCGCACGCCTGAACTGGTCGGCGCGTTCCCGCACGCCAAGCGCGTCGGCAATTTGCTCTTTCTTTCCGGATCGAACCGCGCGCGCGATCGCTGGTGGCTGATGTCTGACATCTGACATTTGCCCGTTGATTTCTGTATGTCTTCGAAAACTACCTGGGTGATTAATAAATAATTTCGTTTACCTGACGGCGGCAGTGACATTTTCACGAAGACTTCGAAGTCATCAATTTTTCGATGGTTCGCATGGTAGCGACAAGCCGCTTTTGGTCCGCCCGGGACAATTTATCTAAAATTGACGCAGCGTGATGCTGTGCGCGTGCATTTAGAAGCGAGTGCGCTCTCCGTCCCTTGCCTGTAAGTTCCAAGAATTTCTGCCGATCATCATTCTTACAGTAGGTGATCTGAATCAATCGCCGCGCGGCAAAGCCGCGCAAGATTCGACTGAGATATCCTCGGTCGAGCGCTAGTTTCGAGCGCAGCGCGGTTGCGGTGGTCTTTTGCGTATCGGCCAGCTCACGAAGGACCCGGCCTTCGACCAGGGAAAAGGGAGTTTGCAGGAGGTGTTTGTGCAGAACGCCGATGCGTTGGGTGTAAAAGCGATTGAAATGCCGCACGGCTTCAATAGAGTCGGTAACTTTTTTGTGATCCAGTTTCATTGTTGACAATGTCAACTATATAGTTGATTTAGTCAACTATTGGCACGAATCTTTCCCGCAGAGTGAAGCGACAAACTGAACTGTGATTAGCAGGAGGAGCGCATCTGGTGACTCGCGATGCCCACTGGCTCTACTCTGCCAACGGCTTCCGACCATTCGCTCATCCGGAATTCTTCATGGAGCTGCATCGTCCGAACATTTATGGCCACAAAATAGGGCCGGCCCGAAATCTGACCGACGTGAACCGAGCAGACTGAAAGCGAACCCGAATATCGAGATAAGAGCGGCTGAAGCGAGTGACGCGGACACAATCGCCCGGATTCTCGCGGAGGCGTTTGCCGAATATAGGCCGCTTTACACTGCCGAAGCGTACGCGGCTACGACTCCGAAAAGCGATGTGATATTGAATCGTTTACGGGAAGGTCAAATTTGGGTCGCTGTACTCGACGAGCAAATCGTCGGCACGGTTTCGGCAGTCCGGCGCGACGCGGATGTTCACATTCGCAGTATGGCAGTCTTGCCAAAGGCAAGAGGGAATCGAATCGGCGAGAGATTTTTGGAATACATCGAGAATTTCGCCGCGCGAAGTAACTTCCGACGGTTAACACTGAGCACGACTCCTTTCTTACAACCCGCAGTTCGACTTTACGAAAGGTTTGGTTTCGTTCGAAACGGCACCGACGATTTGCACGGAACGCCGCTTATCACGATGGAAAAAAATCTATAACTGCTTCATGTGAACAAAGACTTCTTATCATTCCAGGCAGACTTCTCTTCTCCCAAGCTTCTGTCCTCATACGACGAACAACCGCTCTGGTCAGCAATGTTTGGTCTAGTCTTGCTAGAGGAAATTCCCTTAAACAATGTCACGACTGTTCTCGACGTCGGATGCGCCACCGGCTTTCCCTTAATCGAACTCGCTGAAAGGTTAGGGCCGAACTGTCGCTTGCACGGAGTTGATCCTTGGATGGGCGCCCTGGCGCGGGCTCAAGAGAAAATTGCTGCATGGGGCGTAAGCAACGTCACTTTGCATGAAGCAAGCGCTGTCGCGATGCCCTTCGCCGACAACACGTTTGATCTTATCGTCTCAAATCTGGGCCTCAATAACTTTGAAGATGCCGCTGCGGCGATTCGAGAGTGCCGGCGCGTAGCTCGTAATGGCACGACCCTGGCTTTGACCACGAACCTGCAGGGACACATGCAGGAATTCTACGCCGTCTTCGCCGATGTTGTTCGCGATGACAATGAGGCGATGCCGAGACTTAAGGATCACATCGAGCATCGCGCGACGACAGAGAGTGTACGCGACCTACTAGAAGCTGGCGGGTTCTCCGTTCGACGCGTCGTAGAACGACAAGCTACGATGCGATTTCGGAATGGAAGCGCACTGCTCAACCATCACTTCATTAAGCTGGGCTTCCTTGATGGTTGGCGACAGGTAGCCGGTGAAAAGCAGGAACGCGTTTTCACGAAGCTGCTTCATCGCTTAGATGAGTTGGCGAAGCAAGAAGGCGAACTACGCCTTACAATCCCGATGGCGTACGTTGAAGCTGTTGCCTCGTGAGATTCAGGAACTGACTGTGAAGTCCAAATTTATTTCACTAAACGACAAGCTCTACGATTATGTGGTGCGGTCTCGCTCTCGAACGGACGATCCACTTTTGAACGAGCTGCGAACCGAGACTGAAGCGCTGGGGGATGTCGCTCGCATGCTCATTAGTCGTGAGCAGGGCGACTTTTTAACCATGATGACGAAGTTGCTGAATGTTCACACCGCAGTCGAGGTCGGCACATTCACGGGTTACAGCTCCATCTGCATCGGTCGGGGGCTAGCCGCTGGTGGGCGATTGACTTGCTTCGACATCAACGAAGAATGGGCGGCGATTGCGCAGCGGTATTGGGCAAAGGCAAACCTGAGCGAGCGCTTCGAGCTACAATTAGGAAATGCTGCTCAGAAGTTAACTGAATGGAAGCCATTCGAACCGCTGGATTTCGCGTTCATTGATGCGGACAAGACCGCCTACGACACTTACTTTGAAATATTGCTGCCCAGGATGAAAACGAACGGCTTGTTCATCTTTGACAATATGCTCTGGGGTGGACGGATTACCGAACAACCGCTCACTGATCCGGATGGTGTTGCTCTTGACAATTTGAACTGCAAATTAGCAAACGATTCTAGGGTGGAGTCAGTCTTGTTAGCTGTTGCGGACGGCGTGCAGATCGTTCGTAAGAAATAAGGCAATCAACTGGTTTTCCCAGCCTCTGCCTTTGAATTCGACGTGACTTCGACAAGGAGGTCCACCAGCGTATCAACATGCTTCTCCGAAGTTCGGAAGTTTACGATGTTGAAGCGCAGCCACGTCTTGCCTCCGTGACGAACTGTTGCGAGCCACGCGCGGCCAGATTCACAAATCTCGCGCGCAATGCATTCCTGCATCTTATCCAGTGATTCTGAGCTTTGGCTCTGAGGCTCATAACGCGCACATGCCACGGATAGCTCGCCTTTCGGAAGCACATTGAAACCTTGATCCCTCAGCCGATCTTCGAGCAACCTGGTCAACATAACGTTTCGGGAGACCGCATCGGCAATGGTGCGCCAACCGTGAGCGCGCAACGCCATCCAAATCGTAAATCCAGTCGCTCGGCGTGACGTGGGAATACCAGTTTGCCAAGGCTCGACCATAGGACTTAGCGGGATATACGAAGCCTCCTGACTTCCGAAAGCGAGGTGGCTGATGCGTGGATGTCGGTGCAGCATAATTGCAGCAACTATTGGGATGAAAAACCACTTTTGAGGATCGATTGCAATTGAATCGGCTTTCCTCAATGCCGCGATCTCGCCGGGAGGATTCGGAAGAAGAATTGCTGCACCGCCATAACAAGCATCTACATGCAGCCAGATCGATTCACGCACGCATAGCGCTGCGATGTCGTGAAGAGGATCAATCGCGCCTGTACCGGTCGCGCCTAAAGATGCAGCCACTGCGAATGGTTTTTTACCACGCCGCTTGTCCAATCCTATCTGGCGCGCCAGAGCGTCAACATCGAGCAGCCCGCGGCCAGAGGTAGGAATGGATATGATGGACTGGTTGGCCAAGCCAGCGACTCTCGCAGCTCGCGCTAAAGAGAAATGCGCAGCCTCTGAAACATAGAATCGCGCATTCCTTGGAACACCATCGGCGAAAGCGGCCGTCCGCGCCATCACAATACCCTGAAGGTTTGCCATTGTGCCCCCAGGCAGTACCATCCCCGTCCAAGGATCTTTCAGCCCAAACAATTCACGAAAAGATCGAAGGACCTCCTCTTCGGCACAGAGAAATGCCGGGCCTTGGTGGAATGCACCCACATTGTTGTTCACCGCGGACACAAGAAGGTCTGCCAAAACAGCACCAGGAAGCGGGGATGATTGCACAAGTCCACAATAGAGTGCGTGCGGAATGCCCAACGTATGCGGCAGAATTTTCTGGCGGAATTCGCGCAGAGCAGGAACTACTCCAATACCTTCTTGCTGCAGGGTTTCATGGAACAGCGCAGCCAATTCGGCATGAGTGGAAGATCGAGAGATTGGGCGCGATTCCACATTAGTGACGATCTCAACCAGAAGATTTGCCGCTTCCGCAGCGGCCTCCTCCAACGATTCGATAGCAACCATTAGCTCTGAAATAAATGATTCGCTTCCCATTCTGCCATCGAATAGAATTCGGAAATGATGGCTGTAAACAGCACCGACAAAATTGATGCGAGAATTCTCGGTGCATTGCAGAAGAATGCACGGCTATCGAACAAGGAACTTGCTGCCCATATCGGATTGGCACCATCAACTTGTCTGCGCAGCGGGTACGCCGCCTGCGCACAGAGGGGATTCTTCGTGGCTTTCACGCCGAAATAAATCCCTCCGCGCTTGGCATCGGGCTCGAAGCGATGGTCGCGGTTCGACTACGCCGGCATTCGCGCAAGATGTATCGAACATTCGGCGCACATCTGCTTTCCATTAAGGAAGCGGTGGCGCATTATAATCTCGCCGGAAGCTACGACGTTCTGGTACACGTCACAGTGCGCGATACGGCTCATTTGTATGACGTTCTGCTGGATGAGTTCACCACTCGGCCTGAAGTCGATCGCCTCCAGACCTATCTCATTTACGAGTCGATTCGACGCCCTTTCTTGCCTGACCTGCGTGAGAATTGCGGAATCGATTTAAATAAAACCAGCAAGCGCCGGCGTAATCAGCTCGCTCGTACCGCCTCTCGAAAGCCTCGCTAAACGCAGAGCCAATCCAGAAACTTATAAGCGAACGCGAGCGGCCGCCTTTGACATGCCCACCGGCATTAATCACTTAAATTGTTGTTCAACGCTCGTTGGAGCTTTAACTATCGGCAAAGCTGACCACACCTGTAGCGGCATACCTGTTCCGCCGCGGTTAAAAATAGCCTGTACTACATCGATATTCGCCGATCTGCCTGCTTCTAGAACGACAAAATCGCCTAGGCTGGTACGCACCCGGAATGCGCGTTAGAACCGCGTCGTCTCGAGTTTCTCGATGAAGTCGTAGATTCGATTGCCTGGCGTTCTCGGCGGGAAAAGGTCCTGGACGGGAACCTTCAACACTTCGGCGAGATAGAGCATCGTCTTGTCGTCGACGTATGAGAGCCGGGCTTCGATTTTTGAGACGCCGCTTCGACTTATGTCAAAGCCTCGCAGCCAAAGGGTGGGACGGCAAACACGCAGAAGGTAAATCGCAGGCTGGCTTGCGGTTCACTGCATCGCCTCGTTAGATGGTTCGGCGTTCGAGAGTGCTGGGAGTTGCTATTTTACTCAATGCGGCAGAAGGAATCCCGCGGCGTCAGTCAACCAATGCGCCAGGATATTGGCCCAAAGATTGCGCCGCCAGACGAACAGTACAGTTAGGAGCAATCCAGCAAATCCGGCTACAAGCAAGTGCGCCCAACCCCAGCCGCGCAGGTGTGCATAAGTAAAAGCTGCCCAGGTAATCACTCCGGCTAAAATCCGGCTGCCGCTCCATTCGCTAATTCGTTCGATCCCGTAACCCCGAAACAGCGTCTCTTCAGCCACGGCCGCACGCGTGACCGTCAGAAAGCGGTACCAGAATGGCGTATTAAGGATGCTCGCCATCTCGCTCACATTCATCTTCAGATGCAGCAGTGGGAAAAGCACATTCCAGATAAGGATAATACCAACCACCATGAGAAAGCTGGTAACGACCCCCAGCACAATATCCAGCCAGCGCAGCCGTCTAAAGCCGATCGAGGAAAGCGATCGCCGCTCAACGAACAACACATAGGCATAGACTGCGACAATCAGGCCCAACCACAGCACTTCACTTCCCCAAAGCGGTCCAAAAAGCTGCCTACTCCAGGTACCAATCGGTAACAGCACAGCCGCCAACCAGAAGAAAAGACCGATGACGGTGGTAAAGCGCGAACTCATCTAACGGCGCAGTTCAGCCGCTCGCGTGAAGCGCAGCGGAACGCGAGTCGGATGCAACTGCTTGTTCGGCGAGATTGCCGCCGTCACCCTATGTGCGATGACCAGCCGCATTAAGTGTTTCCGATGGAGCCCTCCGCATGTGAATGGCGAGCAGGGTTAGCCAGACCCAACCAATCGTGACCGTGATGCGTTGGAAGAGTCCGAATAGTCCGGCCAGATCTTCGAAGCCTGGCCGAAGGCTCAGACGTGCCACAAAGAACACCGCGAACATCGTGATACCGCTAATAGCCGAGTAAGCCGCCCACCCACGCTGGCCTCTTCGGGCAAAGTGCCGCGCGAATACCAAGCCGGTGATAGGCAAGCTCAGAAAAAACGGGACGCCAAAGAGATCATGAAGAATTCCGTGCGTCGTGCGCTCGGTGGGGATCAGGGGCGTGCCCAGCGGATAGCCATTGAGCGGATCGGTCACAAAGAGGCCAGCGCCCATCAGGCCGATGCCGACCAACCCGACCAGTCCAGGTCCCCAAACTGCGCCGGAAGATCGAAGCGCTCGCCACAATCCGATCGCGAACGCGAGGGTGAGCACGCCGGTGATGATAAAGGTGGCAATCTGCATCCAGCCGGAGTCGCCGATGGAAAGCGAACTGATGGGATAGCGCAAGGAATCATAGTTAGCGCGTGTGGACCCTTCCACGAGCCAGGCGAGGGTGAACAACGGCCCGGCGGCTATGCCGCATACCAGGAGTGCCTTCGTGAGGCCAGCGTTCGTGCTCAAGGCGGCGGAGCAGCCGGTGTGACGCGCGGAGCCCGTTAGTACCATCGCCTTAGGCCTCTTAGGTGTCACATGAAAGAATTGCGTTTCAATCCAATGTAGATGGCAAATATCGCTGCTATTGCTGTGCCAAGAGTGATGGCAATAGTCTGCTTGATAGAATTGATCGGATAGAGACCGGTCGCAACTAGTGAAATACGCCCGACGATGTCAACTACAAGACACAGGATAGCGAGCCGTGCAGCCCACTTCTTGAGAGTCAGAATAAGCAACCCGCCCATAACGTAGAGAGTGCCGATAACTGCTGCTGCATAGCTGGAAGTGGCAGCTTGGGATGTGGAGATTCCGAAAAAGTCATGGGTGAAGCCTGTCACCACTTCCGCTAGGCCAAAAAGAATCATCAGCATTGCAACGACGGCGATGCCAAAAGGAATTTCTTTGATGCTCATTTCAGTGTGCGCAAATGAGCTTGAATATGAAGCGCTGCGCAGCCCTCTCGGATTCACGCTTTCGTCTCATGCAGTAACCGGATGGCGATGATTAGCGGCAAACTCAACACTGCTAGAACAGCCACATCGACTCCGACATTGAACCAAACACGGAAATACATGGAGAACAGGGCCTCGACGGGAAACCAAACGAACAATCCATACAAGAGCGCCTTCATCAGATCGGGGTCGCGTCGCTGAAAAGCGAGACGGCCGACAAAGAACAGCGTTGCTCCCCAGCCCATGAAAGTTGCACCGTAGACTGCGTCCT
>DASTZJ010000103.1:0-2843 GCA_035764345.1 Candidatus Udaeobacter sp. | reverse complement strand
GCGCTCCGGCATTCCCATTTCCTGGACATCTGAACAAATCATCGATCGCCACCGCGTTGAAGTCCGCTTTTGTCATTTGAAAGCGCTCACGAAGGGGATGCGCGTAGTGTGGACATTTCAGGAAGTGCCAGCCGGTGTCCTGGTCGAAATCAAACACGATCTGGCATTTCGTGTGAAGATTTTAGCGCCCATCGCGGACAAGGTTATCGGCGACTTTTTCATTCATCACATCGCAAATAAGACGCTGCGCTGCATGAAATCGTACGTCGAGGCAAGCACAAATAAGGTCATCGCATGAGCAAAAGACGCGCTGTTATCACTGGAATTGGCCCAATTACCTGCATCGGGCATGAACGCGAGAATTTCTGGAACGCAATTCTGGCGGAAAAAAGTGGGATCAATAGCATCACAAGCTTTGATTCCAGCATCTTCCGCGTGCGCTCTGCTGGCGAGATTCGTGATTGGGACCCAGAGGAGTTTTTTTCACCGCACCGTCTGAAACGACTCGACCGCTATGCGCAATTCGCCGTCGTATCGGCACAGCTGGCGCTCGATGACGCGCACCTGGAGTATTCCCGCGACAAACCGGAGGATCGGACAGGTGTCAGTTTCGGCACAGCGCTTGGCGGCGTTTGCAAGGCCGAAGAACAATATCTCAGGTATTTAAAAAAGGGCGCGCGCGGAGTTCAACCTACGCTTGCCGTTCAGGTATTCGGCGGTTCAGCCCACTCGAATATCGCAATCGAATTCGGGTTTCGTGGCGTGGGGACGACAAATTCAAATAGTTGCGCCAGTGGCACTGTGTCCGTGGGCGAAGCGCTGCGTTACATTCGTGACGATTTCGCCGATGTGATTGTCGCCGGCGGAGCGGAAGCACCTCTGACGACTATTACAATCGGCGCATTCGACATCATCAAAACCATGAGCAGGTGGCCGGGCGACCCCGCTCTGGCCTGCCGTCCCTTCGACCTGTTGCGCGATGGATTTGTCATGGGCGAGGGCGCGGCCTCGCTCGTCATTGAAGAACTTGAACATGCGCGCGCCCGCGGCGCGCACATTTACGCCGAAGTGCTCGGATACAGTCTAAATAACGATGCTTTTCACATGACTTCGCCTCTGCCAAACGGCGAATCGTCCGTTCGCGCTATGCGCGAGGCCCTCGCAGACGCGCAATTAGCGCCTAACCAAATCGATTACATCAACGCGCATGCTAGCTCGACCCAGCTCAACGACAGCGCGGAAACGGCATCGATCAAACAAGTGTTTGGCGAGCATGCGCGAGCAATCCCGGTTAGTGGAACAAAAGGTTATTATGCGCATCCGCTCGGCGCGACCGGCGCGATCGAGGCGGCGCTTTGCGCGCTTGCTTTAGATCGCCAATGGGTTCCGCCCACAATTAACTATACGAATCACGATCCCTCGTGTGATCTCGATGTTGTGCCCAATCACGGGCGCGAAGCCGAACTGAAGTATGTAATGAGCAATTCGTTTGGGTTCGGCGGAATTAATGCGTGTGTGGTGTTGGGAAAAGCGCCTCAATAGCAACGCCGGTTGTCATCCCGAGTCGCGTAGACGGCGAGGGACCTCCCAATCGAGTCCGGAACACGCGGGTTACAAAGCGTACACGACTCAGCTTGTGAGAGGTCCTTCGCTCCGCTCAGGATGACTCGTTTATTTTGTTTTGCAGACGATCCAGCAGATCCGGCCGGTTTTGGCGAGTACGGTTGAGCGACTGTTCTCTACGCCACTTTGCGATCTCGGCGTGATTTCCGGAAAGCAAAACTTGCGGAACTTTCCAGCCGCGAAATTCTGCCGGGCGCGTGTATTGTGGAGCTTCCAGCACCCCGTGGTTGAAACTGTCGTCGACCGCGGATTGTTCGTGACCAAGCGCACCTGGTAGTAAACGCACGATCGCATCGATAAGAATCACCGCTGCAATCGCCCCGTTAGTGAGCACGTAATCGCCGATGGAAATTTCCAGGTCCACCAGATGTTCAATCACGCGGTGATCGACCCCTTCGTAATGGCCACAAATAATGATGAGATGTGGTTCTTTCGAAAGCTGTGTCGCCGTTTGTTGATCAAGCCGATGTCCAGCGGGCGACATCAGCACGACTCTGGACGCTTGGTTTCGGAGGTCTTCGACGGCCGCAAAGATGGGATCCGGTTTCATCACCATTCCCTGGCCGCCGCCGAACGGTGCATCGTCCACGATGTGATGTTTATCCGTGGTCCAGTCCCGCAGGTTATGGATTCGAAGATCGACAATCCCATTTTCCTGAGCGCGTTTCATGATGCTTTCGCCAAGAGGCATGCGGCAGATATCGGGAAACAATGTCAAGATGTCGATCTTCACTCAGGAAGAAAACGTCGAACGGCCTATCGCCAACGTCCAATAATGAATCGGATATACAGATTTACTCGACGATCTCGAGAATCGCCCGTTGGCCATGACGTGCTGCCGAACCGGCGAGTAATGCGCGAATAGCGTGAATGGTCTGGCCGCCGCGGCCAATCACCCGGCCGACGTCTCCACGTCGAAGTTGCAGCTTAAAGACCGTTGTTCTGCCGCTTGGAATTTCCGTCAGGACCATGTCGTCAGGAAATTCGATCAACTGGCGAATGACGAACTCGAGAAACTCTCTCATGCGCCGGAAAGACTACCCATGAATCCGCCTTCGCACAACACTACGGCGTGACAAGTGAACACGAATACACGAATTTTTCGCTTATCCAGCGTTCCCCGGCGCTCTAACGTCTGTTGTCCTCAGCGGATCGCATTCTGAAGATGGTGCCGCCGGCGCGAATCAAACCGTTGTTGAACAAACACGTCAATGCTAACC
>DASTZJ010000102.1:0-2728 GCA_035764345.1 Candidatus Udaeobacter sp. | reverse complement strand
CAGACTCGTCAATGCGACATATTTCGGTGTGTAAGCAACGAACGACAACGCGGTCAAGCCCGCAGCCACGATCGCGGCGGTTGCCGAGTCCGCGCTGACGACGAGATGCCGCGATGAGCCGAAGAGCGCGAACGCCAGCACCGGGAGCAGTAGCGTGTAGAGCCCGGTGACCACCGGCGTCCCGATGATCTTGGTGTAGCCCATGACCTCGGGGATGCCCAGCGCCGCCAGCGTGATGCCAGCCATGATGTCGGGGCCAAGGCGCGATTTGTCGAAGGGCACCAGGCCCTGCAACACTGGCAGACGCCATTTCGGCTTGCTCGAGTGTTTGTCGGCGCTCACGGTTGTCCGTGCACTTCTGCCGTTACTCCGTTAGCAAGCGCTGGCTTCGCTCTCGCCTTGTCTGCCTCCTTGGTGAATTCACGTGTGTTGTTCGGATCGACATCCTTGAGACGAAAATCTTTGCCTTTGCTGACCCGGAATGGCTTCGCTAAGCCCCGGGCTACTTCGGTGATTTCTTTTGTTTTCATAAACTTTTCAATGGTTAGGATCGTCGTTCATCGGTTTTTGAAAGTGGAGATTCGTGAGATGAGTAGAGGGAAAAGTGCGACCATTAAAAGCACTCCACTGGCAAGCTGACCGATTACGACGAGCTGACCATAGCCGGGGCTTGGCGAATAGTCTGTGAACCCCAAGATGAAGCAGCTTATGTAGATCGCATCCAGCGGCGATTTCCCGGGGGTAAAGACCGCGGTTCCGACATACAGGCCAGCAAAACCAGAAATAACCGCCACAAAAAGTAGCATATCCATCGCATGGTCAAAGGAGTGGAGCATGACGATTCCGAGAACAGCGATCGCAACCAGTCCTGCTCCCCTTGCAACCGCATTGTTGACGCCGGACGCAATGCCGGACGCGATTCAGTGCGACTGAATTCATCACGGTCGTCGTAAGCGGCGTGCGCGCACCGCCCTCTTCGTTTACGAGCGACTGCGATGTGCCGCCGCTCACTGGAAAGCCGCCACCGAGTCCAGCGAACAGGTTCGACGCAGCGAGGGCTAGATTTTCCTGTTTAGCATCGAATCGTCCGCCGTGCTTCGCGGCGAACATTCGGCCGATCGCGGCCGTTTCGACTGCGCCGAGAAGAAAGCAAGCCAGGGGTAGCGGAAGCAATTCGTTCAGGTCAGGCCAGTAAAGAGCAGGAACTTTCAGCGGAGGTATTCCCTGGGGCACAGCGCCAATTAGTTTCACGCCGCGCGTTTCCAACGAAAGCGTTGATGCAGCAATTATGCCTCCGATTACAACGAAGAGCGCGACCGGTTTGTGTTTGAGAAGAATTTTCCCAAGGATAAGCAGCGCGAGCGCAATTCCTCCGACTAACAATGACGTCGTGTTCGTCTCGTTGAGGTGTTTGAAGAAGAAGCCTGTGTTTCCCCAAAAACTTCCATGAGCGCCATGAAATCCGAAAAGCTTTGGCAATTGCGTGCTGGCGAGGAACAGCGCCACGCCACATTTGAATCCGGTCATGACACTCTCCGAGATGAAATGCACCAGGACTCCAGCTTTCGCCAGCCATGCAACGAAGGCGATGAGCGAGACCAATAACGCCGTGCCGGCAGCGAGTGCGCCAAAACGCATCGTGTTCCCACCTGTGATTTCGGCTAACGAGGCGCCGATAACCAGCGAAATTGCGGAAGTAATGGAGACCACAGTGTAGCGCGACCCGCAAAAGATCCAAAAGATAAGCCCTCCAAACAGACAGGCATAAAGACCCGCTTCCGGCGGTAAGTTCGCGAGCGACGCGTCGCCCAACGCTGCGGGAAGCAGATACGCGGCAAGCGTAATACCGGCAATAACATCGCTGCGCAGCCAGCTCCGATTATAAGCGCGTAGCCAGGTAAGAGCAGGAATCCATCGGGCGAGGGAAGGTGAACTCATCGCGGCAATCTCATCAGAAGCGCCCGTGAATTCCATCTTAATCTCTCCGGTCTTTCCGGACGAGAATCATGCTCAAAAACTAACGGTCACGCCAAAAACAAACGTCGCTTCGTCCGAACCGGGCGCAAGCCAGTAGGTTGTTAGCTCGACTTTTTTGTATTTGAATCCGATCAACGGGCCGCGCCGAACATCGGAGTTAAAGCCTGACGCTTGTGTCCGCTCGACTACGATGCCGAGTCTAAACAAATCGGCCGGAGAAGCACTCAGCTCGGACCAGCTATAGAAAAAATTGCCAGCCCTTGTTCCAGCATCGAAAAAGTATTCGGCTTGAGTAGACAACTCGATTGACCTGTAGCGGACCGTGACCGTGTAGCCTGGAGCAATGCCCGTGATATCTCCAAAAACTCCGCCAAGCATGGGAGTCACCTCGAACTTTAGCTTCTCGCCGGTGCTAAAATTGTATCCAAACCAGACGGAGCCTGTCTTGAGCTCCTCGTAATTGTATCGCGCTTCCAGATGAAGCCAGTCATGATCGGCGGTGAAGTTTGGATTCACATAATCGCGTGCATGCTGGGCGAGGTACGTGAAAGTAGCGAGGGAGAACTCCCATTTCCTTTCGTTTCTTTCGATGTCTGCTTCCAACGGAGCGTCGGTCGCCGCTCCGCCTAACGACTCACATACGGCAAATCCTGCAATGGTTGCCAGAGCTACGTACGGGCGCATCGTTCTAGCCCCCGAGAAGAATTGCCACGCCAACGAGTGCAAGGCCAACCGCCACCATCGCCGATCC
>DASTZJ010000101.1:0-2065 GCA_035764345.1 Candidatus Udaeobacter sp. | reverse complement strand
TCGCGTGAGCCTTCGCGACATCTTCCTTGGTGGTGCCCTCCGGAAGATTATGAATGTCCATGTACAACGGCATAGCGGGGAGATTCTAGCGCGATATTACGCGATGCAAAACGCTGATGTTTGGAGGGTGGCTGAGCGTCTCGTAAACGACGCAATAGCGCTCCGTCAGTCGAATCAATGTGACGAGCTGTTCTTCGCTGGCATCGGTATCCAGGTCGAAGTTTAGTCGGATTTCCTTGAACCCAACTGGCACGTCTTTGGAAACGCCGAGCGTCCCGCGAAAATCGAGATCGCCCTCTACGCGAATCGTCGCGCTGCGTAATGGGATGTTCAAAGCGGTTGCGACGGCACGTAAGGTCACACCTGCACAACCTACGAGCGCTTCGAGCAGCATGTCTGCCGAGCACGCGCTCTTTCCATCGCCTCCAGTCGCGGGATGAAGCCCGGCTTCAACGCGCGCTTTTCCCGTTTCTATTTTGCAGGTGATATTTTCGGCGACGCGCCCCTGAGCGTGGAGAGTGACCAACGCCGAGTCAGGATTGTTTCGATAGCGACCCTTAATTGGGGCCTGCAATGCCCGTAGCTCATCAGCATTCATTCTCTCGTAGGGCGTTTGTGCCAAACGCCTGGTCCTTTAGTTTCGGCGCTTGGCACAAGCGCCGCTACAACTAACTCGACTTAATGTTTTGGTTCACCCGAAAGAAATTATCGGGGTCGTATTTATTTTTGATCTCAACCAGCCGCTGGTAATTTCCCCCGTAGGTTTTTTTCACGCGTTCTTCGCCTTCGTCTCCCATCAGAAAGTTCACGTATGCTCCGCCCGCGGAATAGGGATGAAGGGCATCGTAGTAACTCTTCGTCCATGAGATGATTTTCTCTTTGTTAGCCGGATCAGGATCAACGCCGACCATTACCTGTGCCCATTTGGCATCCCGATAATTCCAGGCAGTATCGTTCTTGGCGACGCGTGAGGCAGCTCCGTCGATGGGGTACATATGCATGGTGGAATGCATCGTTGGAAGCGCTTCACCGAAGCGAATGTGCTGGGCAATCGCGTCATCGCTTAACTCGTTTACGAAATCGGCACGCCAGTACCACTGCAAGCCTGGAGGATACAGCGCATCGAACATGCTTTGAAGGGCCGGCTGCGGCAGCGGACCCACGAAATCGAGCGCAGGCTTCTTGAAAGCGCGGATCGGCTTGAAGGTCTCCTCTGCTTTCTCCTGAGGCCCAGTGTATGCCCAGACAATGGCGCACATTTTCTTCATGTGGAGATGTTCCGGAAAGGGCGCCACCGGCGGGACTGTGAGAAAAGCGAAAAAGCCATTTAGATCGTCGGGCGCCGCAGGGATCAATTCGCGATACCATTTCATTACGTCGGCTGTTTCGCTCAATTCGTAGAGCATTGGGCCGCCGTAGATCATGTCGATCGAATGCAGCTTGAACGTAAATGACGTTACGACACCGAAATTTCCGCCGCCGCCGCGAAGCGCCCAGTACAAATCGGGATTCTCATCAGCGTTCGCCTTAATAAAATTGCCATTGGCCAATACGACATCGGTTGAGAGCAGATTATCGATGCTCAATCCGCATTTACGGGTGAGATGTCCGACGCCTCCACCAAGAGTCAACCCGCCAACGCCAGTGGTGGAGACAATTCCGCTGGGCGTGGCCATTCCAAACACATGTGTTGCGTGATCAACGTCGCCCCATGTGCATCCTCCGCCAACAGTGACGGTGCGGGCCGCCGGATCGACCCGCGTATATTTAACAGGGCTGAGGTCGATGACGAAACCATCATCACAAATTCCCAAGCCTCCTGCATTATGACCGCCACTGCGGATGGCAAGAAGCAGATCATTTTCTCTCGCAAAGTTCACTGAGTTAATGACGTCAGCCACATCGTTACAACGGGCGATCAGCCGCGGCTGTTTGTGGATCATTCCGTTGTACACCTTGCGGGCTTCGTCATAATCCTTATCGCCCGGCTCAATCAGTCGTCCGCGTAGATCCGCTTTGAAATCGGCAACTGCGTTTTCGTTAAGCATGACGAAGTGTCAGCGAA
>DASTZJ010000100.1:0-2253 GCA_035764345.1 Candidatus Udaeobacter sp. | reverse complement strand
TTGGCGACGAAGAATTTGCAAACGTGTATCGCGACATGCAGCGCGTTTATCTTGTGACGCTGGCAAAAGAAACAGCGAACCCGCTTGCGCCGAAGAGCGATGAAGTCGGCAAGGCCGCGGAAAAACGAGAAAAGGAAAAGGCAAAGGAAGCCGAAGAGAAAAAGCCGGAAGAAAAGAAGGGCGAGGAAAAACCTGAAGAAAAACCAAAGAAGCCAGTCGTTGTGAAAGTGGATACCGATGGGATCCAGAATCGGATCGTTGGCTTGGAAATTACACCGGGAAACTATCGCAACATCCGGATGCTGGACGACGGCCGCATCTTCTACTTGCGTCGCACGGCGGCTGATGAAGTCGGCGAAGACGAAGAAGATCTATTCCCCGAAAAAGACAAGAAATCGCACCTTTGCGTTTACAACCTGGACGATCGCAAGGAGACCGTCCTCGGGGAAGCGAACAATTACCAAATCACGTTTGACGGCAAAAAGATGCTGGTGAAGATCAAAAAAGATTACGCCATCATCGATGTGCCAAAGGACAAGCTCGAGACGAAGGATCACGAGCACAAGATTGAAGGTCTCGACACGCAGTTAGATCGGCATGCCGAGTGGAACCAAATCTACTTCGAATGTTGGCGACAAATGCGCGATTTCTTCTTTTCGCCCACGATGAACGGCATCGATTGGAAAGCGATGCGGGACAAATACGCTGCGTTGGTCCCGTTCGTGAATCATCGAAATGATCTGACCTACCTGTTAGGCGAACTCATTGGCGAGTTGAACAACGGCCATACGTACGTTGGCGGCGGGGAGCGCCCTGACACGCCACGCGTCAAGCTGGGCCTGCTCGGCGCGGAATTCTCTCGCGATCCGGCTACGCGCGCATATCGCATCGAACGCATTTTACCAGGCGAAAATTGGGACAAGAAAACCCGCTCGCCACTCACAGACATCGGCGTGAACGTGAAGCCTGGCGATTACATTCTGGCAATCAACAACACGCCAGTCGCGAGTCTGCCAAATCTTTACGACGCGCTCATCGGTACAGCCGATAAACAGGTGATCCTGCGCGTGAACTCTAAACCAACTGAGGACGGCGCCCGCGATGTGACCGTTGTGCCCACCGATGACGAAGCGCCGCTTTATTATCTCGATTGGGTGCAAAAGAACATCGATTACGTTAACAAGAAAACCGGCGGCGAAGTTGGTTACCTGCACATCCCCGATATGGGCCGGCCTGGCTTGAACCAGTTTACAAAGCTTTACTTCCCGCAAATCCGTAAACACGCGCTCATTGTCGATGTTCGCGGCAACGGCGGCGGATTCGTTTCGCCGTTGGTGATCGAGCGGTTACGGCGCGCGCTGGTAATGGTCGGGATAGCGCGGAACGGCATGCCCCAGACCGACCCGCCGCAAACCTTCGTTGGCCCAATGGTCACGCTGACTAACGAATTCTCGGCATCCGATGGCGATATTTTTCCCTATCGCTTTAAGACGCTTGGGCTCGGCAAGCTGATCGGGAAACGCACATGGGGCGGCGTTATTGGTATTCGCGAGTCGCTGCCGCTTGTCGATGGCGGCCAATTCTTCAAACCCGAATTCGCGCCGTACTCAAAAGACGGCAAACAATGGATTGTTGAAGGTCACGGCGTCGATCCCGACATCGTAGTCGATAACGATCCCGGGAAAGAGTTCAAAGGCGAAGACCAGCAGCTCGATCGGGCAATCCAGGAGATGCAGGAGGAGTTGAAGACCAAACGATACGACCTGCCCCCGGTCCCACCGTACCCGGATAGGAATCCGGCGAAAGGCAGGTAAAAACTGCGCGATCGTTTTGATTGTGATGCGAGCGGCCCTCAATTGACAATCCACGACACCTGCGGCCGTTGATGCAGTCCTCGATTTGCAAACGCGCGACGTCGCGGTAAGAAGCGAAATTACAAAGGAGGGATTGTCCAGCCTTCCCGAGGCCGCATGGAACGAGCTTTTCCAAACCGAATCGAAGCTGGACGCCAACTTGCAGAGAAGCTGGAGAAGTATGCAGGGCGCGACGACGTGATCGTGCTTGGCTTGCCCCGCGGTGGTGTGCCTGTCGCCAACGAAGTCGCAAAGCGTCTGCGTGCGCCACTCGACGTTTTCATCGTGCGCAAGCTCGGTGTCCCCGGTTTCGAGGAACTGGCTGCCGGGGCAATCGCATCGGGCGGCGTGCGTGTTTTGAACGAAGATGTTATGCGCGCAATCCCGCACGCAGACCAGG
>DASTZJ010000099.1:0-2367 GCA_035764345.1 Candidatus Udaeobacter sp. | reverse complement strand
AATCTGCTCAGATTTCCAGAGCGGTTAATGAAGAAACAGACAGTCGAATTCAGCAGTCATACAGCCAACCTGGCCTTGATGCGCAATTGCGTGCGCAAGTTTCTCAACAGCTATCCGTTCTCCGAAAGAGAACGCCTGCTGATGGTGCTCGGCGTGGACGAAGCATGCACGAACGTTATTCGCTACGCTTACCGTCTACGTGACGACCAACTTATCTCGTTGCAGATGGAAGGGCTGCGCAAATGCGTGCGCGTGCGGTTGCGCGACTATGGCGCACAAGTCTTGCCCAACCAAATGAAAGGTCGCTCGCATGACATGATCAAACCGGGTGGGCTTGGGTTATTCCTCATTCGCAACGCTTTTGACGAAATCGACTACATACATAAACGCCGCGGCACCGAGTTGGTGCTGACAAAAAATTTGGCATGAGCGGCCTAGCTAGAGTTCGCTTACCAGCACGATGAAACCATCGCAAGCGCGAATGAAACCACCAGAACCAGACGCCGCTTTTGAAATTTCGTTGCGGCCGCCAGCCTTCACTGAGTTCACCGGCCAGGTGAAAGTGCGCGAGCGGCTTGAGTTGATGGTGGCGGCTGCAAAAAAGCGCGGTGACGTGCTCGAGCACATTTTGCTAAGCGGACCGTCCGGTCTTGGCAAGACGACCCTGGCTTACATCATTGCGAACGCGATGAATGTGAACATCAAGAACACCAGTGGCCCGGTCATTGAAAAAGCGGGCGAACTTGCCGGCCTTCTCACAAGCGTTGAAAAAGGCGACGTCCTTTTCATCGACGAGATCCATCGGCTTCAACCAACCATCGAAGAATATCTTTATCCTGCGATGGAAGATTACCGGCTCGACATCATCATCGACCAGGGACCGCAGGCACGCAGTCTCCGCCTGAATTTGCCAAAGTTCACATTGATCGGCGCCACCACCCGTGCGGGAATGGTGAGCGCGCCGCTCCGGTCGCGCTTCGGGATGACCGCGCGCCTCGATTATTATCACGCTGAAGAAATGCAGAAGATCATCATGCGCAGTGCCCGCTTGCTTGGCGTGGAGATTGATTCACCTGGCGCAGCTGAGATTGCCACGCGCACGCGCGGTACGCCGCGCACGGCGAACAATCTTTTGCGCTGGGTGCGCGATTACGTGCAGGTGAAAGCCGAAGGTAAAATTACCGCGGAACTGGCCGATCGGGCCCTCGCCATGCTCGAGATCGATCGCGACGGGTTCGATCAATGGGACAAGCGCATCATTGAAACATTGATTCATAAATTTAATGGCGGACCCGTCGGTTTGAACTCGCTCGCAGTCGCAGTTGGCGAAGAAGCTGGCACAATCGAAGAAGTGAATGAGCCATATCTGATCATGGAAGGTTACATCAAACGCACGCCTCAAGGTCGGGTGGCGACGGCGAACGCCTATCGCAAGCTCGGGTTGAAACCGCCGGGCGGCATGCAGCAAGAATTACTGTAGGCCGTTTCTGTGAAACGGCATGGCGTCTGACACAGACGCCCTACAATTCACGCGTTGAATGTTGGACGTTCGGCGTTAAGCGTTGGACGTTTAAAAACGATGCAGCTCCGTACCGATTTCTTCCCGCAGACGTCGAAGGTCTTCACCGTCGGCGAGTTGACGCGACAGATTCGCGGCACACTCGAGACAAAATTCGGTGCGGTGTGGGTCCAGGGCGAAATTTCGAATTACAAACTGCATCCCAGCGGCCACCAATATTTCACGCTTAAGGATCAACGCGCCCAGATCGCTTGCGTGATCTGGCGCGACACACTACCGCGAAAGCTTTCGGGGCAGCCTCTTGTCGACGGGACCCAGGTGCAGGTTTACGGCACCGTCACCGTTTTCGAAGCGCGCGGACAATATCAGCTCAATGTTCAGATTCTTCAGCCGTGCGGAGTGGGACTGCTCCAGGCAAAATTCGAAGCGCTTAAGCGCAAGCTCGAAGCGGAAGGTTTGTTCGCGCCGGAACGCAAACGGTCATTGCCAAAATTCCCACGACGAATCGGAATCGTGACCTCGCCAACTGGCGCAGCGATTCGGGATATGTTGAACGTGCTACGACGCCGCGCGCCGTGGTTGCAAATTTTAATCAAACCCGTCCGCGTCCAGGGCACCGGTGCCGCCCAAGAGATCGCTGTCGCGATTCGCGAGCTTGCTTCGCCCAACGAGGCGTTTGCGCCTCTCGATCTAATCGTGGTCACGCGCGGCGGCGGGAGCATCGAAGATTTATGGGAGTTCAACGAAGAGATTGTCGCTCGCGCAATATTTAATTCCAGAGTGCCAGTTGTCTCGGCAGTTGGTCACGAAATCGATTTTACCATCTGCGATTTCGTCGCCGACTTGCG
>DASTZJ010000098.1:0-6625 GCA_035764345.1 Candidatus Udaeobacter sp. | reverse complement strand
GGTCATCGGCTTGCTGCTTTGGTTTATCCACCTGCCTACGTTTTTAAAGGGCGACGCATGGCCAGCTCGCACTGTTATTGCGCTGATTCTCGTGTTCAGCTTTGCGGCTGCCACCATGATCAATGTGGAGGACAAAGCACTAACAGCGTTGAAAGATGTTACGCTGATTGTCGTTGGCTTTTATTTCGGTGCTGCTAAAGCCGCGGGACGAGAAAAGGAGAAAACTGACGAAACTAGAGGCAACGCACACCCCAAGGAGAACAAGCCACCAGAGATTCGGTAACGCCAAATACGCCCCACGCCTGTCAGCCCGAAGTCTTCTAAAGTTTGGCGAATCTCGACCTCAAGGTGCGGCACAGTCGCAGCTTTTACGCTCATCGAGAAGCCGACATTGACTTTCGTTCTTTGCCACTTTTCAATTTTGAAAGAGGTTTGGTTCCAATGCCGTTCGAATCCGACTGCCAGCTCTTCTCAATTTTCGATTCTTCGCGTGCTCGCGACCCCAGGTCACAGTTGCGGATTCTTAAGCCGTGGCGGTCTCGCCGACGCGCAAGCTCATGCCCATGACACGCAGGATGCGGTCGCGTTTTTCCAGATAACCGGGCGACTCGAGGTCCCGCAGACAGACGAAATGCGTGGGCATTTTTTCGTTTACGAGAGGCTTGAAGAAATTGCCTTCTTCTCCAGTCCTCGAAATGATACTTTAATGATGTGATGACAAGGGCCAAGCTCCAGTATGACTTTGACTTCGCTGTGGCCGGTGGCGGCCCTGCTGGCTCTTCGGCTGCCATCTCGCTGGGGAAGCACGGTCATTCGGTCGTTCTCTTTGAGCGTGAGACCTTCCCGCGATTCCATATCGGTGAGTCGTTGCTATCGACAGCGAACGACGCGTTCGCGGCTTTAGGCGTGACCAAGCAAATCGAGGCTGCAAGTTTTCCAGCAAAGTGGGGTGCACACCTCTTTACGCATGACGGTCAGAGCGGACGGTACGTTGACTTCACCTGCGTTCGAGAAGTCACCAGGCCTCAGACTTATCAGGTATGCCGCCAGGAATTTGATCGCATTCTGCTGGAACGGGCTCGCGAAGTGGGCGTCGACGTTCGAGAAGCGTGCAACGTAATTACGTGTGAGTTTGCACCAGACGCGGCAATCCTCGACCTCGCGTCACGCGGCGATGCTGCGACCTGGCGTGTGCGTGTGCGAGCTCTGGTTGATGCCACAGGTCGCGGAGGATTGATCGCTCGAAAATTCAATCTGCGCAGCGAGGAGCCCCGGCTCGCCAACATAGCGATATACTCCCACTACACGAACGTGCCGCGACTGAAGGGGCCGCGGCCCGATGATATCCGACTTGTCGCACGCAACGACGCCGGCTGGTTCTGGCTTATTCCAATTTCAAAGGAGTTAACGAGCGTCGGCGTAGTTCTACCGAAGGCCCTTTACCACAGATTGGCGAATGGTTCGCCAGAGGAAACGCTCAACAGCACTATCTTCGATACGCCGATTGTCGCTGAGTTAATGCGTGAGGCCCGGCGCGAGTGGCCAGTCCGCGTTGAGAGGGATTTCTCGTACTGTGCTTCGGCGTATGCTGGCCATCGCTGGATCCTGGCCGGCGACGCAGGATCGTTTCTAGATCCGGTATTCTCGACCGGCGTTTCAATCGCCATGGAATCAGGGATTGAAGCAGCTGCCGAGCTCCATCGTGCTCTGGCGAGAAATGACTTCTCAGCCTCGAGCTTCGCGGCGTTTTCTCGTCGTCAGCGAAAACGATTCGAGACGTTTCGCCGGTTTGTGGTGGGGTTCTACACACCACAGTTTCGCGACGTCTTCTTCAGCCCCGAGCCGCCAAAGCTGATCTTTCGATCGGTCGCCACGATGCTTGCGGGTAAGTGGAACGCTAGTTTGTGGACCCGCTTTCTGAACCAGGTGTTCTTTGGTATGATATCGATCCAGAAACGGCTCAACATAACGCGCCCCGTTTTCCGGCGCGACCGAGATGCCGGTTACCCGATCCAAACGCGCTCTAAAGATTCGATTGCGAATGGAGCTTAACTTTTGGCGACTTCGGACAGGCCGCCAACGATAACAACGCAGCTTACCGATCGCGCTATTGCGAACGAGCTTGTATCCTCAAGTCGTAAGACGTTTGTCTTCACATTTCGCCACGGGTACGAGAAGGTCGGTCAGTCAGCGGACAAGCTTGGGTTCGCTTTCTTCTTCAGTCTCGGGCTCGGGAATGGGTTGGTGCGTCCCGCTTCCGACGAGGCGTTCGAAAAGCGGCGAGGCCATGAGCGTAGTGAGCACTGCCATGATCACCAGGGTGGCGAAAAGTCCCTCTGATATGATGCCGCGCTGGAGTCCGATATTGATAACGATCAGTTCCATTAATCCACGTGCATTCATTAGTGTGCCGATGCCGAGCGCTTCGCGATTCGGAATGCCAGTGGCCCGTGCGGCCACCCAGCACGCGACGCCTTTGCCCAGAACAGCTGCGATCAACACCGCGCCACACATAGCCCAAAGGAAGCTCGTGTTGAGCAAACCGATCTTTGTATTCAAGCCCGAGTATGTGAAAAAGAGTGGGAGCAGCAGGGCGACCGTAAGCGGCTGAATTCGGCCGACAAGATCACGCGCGACGACCCCGCGCGGCATCGCGGCGCCCATGACGAACGCGCCGAATACTGCGTGCAAACCGATGAGGTCAGTGAACCACGCACCCAAGGCCATGAGCGCGAGTCCGACAACGAATCCGGCTTCGGTGAGTGTTCCGTTTTTTGCGAACCAAACTTTGGCACGAAGCAGCAACGGACGCACAATTAGCAGCGTCAAAGCCACGTAAGCGACGCCACCGGCGATGTTGACTAGAGCGTGGCTCCAATTTTTCTCGAAACTCGCGAGTACCACTGCGAGCAGGCACCACGCCGTTGCGTCGTCTATTGCCCCTGCACCCAGCGCCACAGTTCCCATGGTTGTGCCGGCAAGTTTTTTGAAATGAATGATCCGCGCGAGCATGGGAAAGGCAGTGATACACATGGACGCGCCAAGGAAAAGCATTGCTTCTGAGAGTGACGTCGTCCTTGGAAATAGCGTCGTATGGTCAAATAAAATCCAAGCCACGCCGGCGCCCAATACGAAGGGTGTCAGCATCCCCGCGACCGACACGGCGATTGAGCTTGTTAATTTCCGGCGCACGATGTCGACGCGGAATTCCATTCCAACCACAAACATGTAAAGCGCGAGACCTAGTTGGGACGCTGGAAACAAATAACTCTGGGTGTCGCGCATTTTCTGACTGCTGTCCCACGGGAAAAGCCAATGCTGCGCTTCGGGCCAGAGCAAACCAAAAAGCGATGGTCCGAGAAGCACACCGGCAACCATTTCCGCTACGACTTGTGGCTGACCGAGGCGCAAAGCAATCGCGCCGACCAACCGACAGAATAAAAGAATAACGGCAAGTTGAATGAAAAACTGGACAGCAAGATGCAGGTTGTTCATGGACGGACCTATGCGGCCTCGATGTTAGTGGAATGAGCCTGAGTCGGACAAGGTCAACGTTGTTTTCTCACATACTCTGCGACTCGGTTGGTAATCAATTGCGCACTTGACGTAATAAGGCCGCACCAAGAAAACTACGTGTTCGTAAAATGGAAGCCCATGTAACGCCGCCTCAATCCGACCATATGGACTTTTATGACGTCGTCATCATGGGAGGCGCGCTTTCCGGAGCAGCGACTGCTACGCTCCTGTTGCGGCAAAATCCGGGAATTCGCATATTAATCCTGGAGAAATCGACAAAACTTTCGCGGCGCGTCGGCGAAGCAACCGTCGAGGTCAGTGCCTATTTCATCGGCCGAGTGCTGGGGTTGACGCAATATCTCAATGAATCGCATCTGGCGAAGCAAGGACTGCGGTTTTGGTTTACAAACGGCGAAGTAAAAACACTCGCCGACGCGAGCGAACTCGGGCCGCTTTATCAGGTACGTGTGCCGTCGTATCAGCTCGATCGCGCGGCATTTGATGAAGAGGTGCTGCGCCGCGCCGGTGTTGCTGGCGCGGAGATTTTGCGTCCCGCAACGATAATCGATGTGCAGCTGCGGCCGGGAGAAGAACAAACGATAACATTTCGCAACGGCGACGGCACCAGAACAGTTCGCTCGCGCTGGATTGTTGATGCATCGGGTGTGGCTGCGATTCTCGCCCGCAAGGAAGGTTGGTGGAAATCCAACACCGAACATCCGACAGCGGCCGCATGGTCGAGATGGAAAGGCGTCAAGGATTGGGACAGCCGCGAACTGGCAGAGAAATATCCTTCATGGTCGCGCGTTGTTTATGCGACACGTAACACGGCCACCAACCATGTAATAGGCGATGGCTGGTGGAGTTGGTGGATTCCGCTGAAAGGCGGTGATGTGAGTGTCGGCGTGGTTTTCGATCAAAGACTCGTCGATTGGCCCCAGGATGGCGGAAAGCTCGGTCAACGGCTCAAGGCCTTTCTGATGAAGCATCCGGTCGCGCGCGAGATTCTGGTTGATGCGCGATTTGACGAGGAAGATGTCCACTGGCGGAAAAATCTCGCTTATTATAGCACCACTTTTGCCGGGGACGGCTTTGTGCTGGTCGGGGATGCGGCGGCGTTCATGGATCCATTTTACAGCCCAGGTATGGATTGGATCTCGTTCACGACATCACGTGCGGCAGCCCTGATCGGTGCACAACGAAGAGGCGAAGCGATGGGTGCATTAGTTGAGCAGCACAATCGTGACTTCGCGCTATGCCATCGTTGCTGGTTCGAGGCCGTTTACAAGGATAAGTACGAATACATGGGCGAATTCGATCTAATGAGCATTGCTCTGATCTTCGATCTTTGCCTTTACTATTTGGGTGTAGCATCCCGGCCGTACAGGCACGGCGAGAGTGCTTTGCTGATCCCACCGTTTTCAGGGGCAGGGATCGGCCCGATTTTTCGTTTTATGCGAACCTACAATCGCCGTTTTGCCGAGATTGCGCGTCGTCGTCGCAAACGTCGAATCCTGGGCAAAACCAACCGCGCGCACCGGTGTTTGATCCCGGGTTTCAAATTGCATTCCACCAATCCGAAACTCTTTGCTCAAGGTTTCGCCAAATGGGCTCGAGTGGAACTTGGCGAGCTGTTTTCCTCGAGCGCGTCTTGATGACATCCATCGGAGTGCAGGCAGAACCCAGCCTATCGGCCGTGGTGTTCAGCGATCGTTTGAGCAACGATCTAATCCTTAACGGGAATCGGGGTGGCGCAGATAAAGCGCCATGCCGCCCATGTCGATGACTGCGAAATTTGACGAGAGATATTCCTGGCCCAAAACGCCCGCATTCGATTCCGATGCGGATCCCGAGAGCAGAATGTGGCCGGAGACGTGAGCTACTACGACTTCGGCGTTTGCGATTCTGAAGTTGCCGATGACGAGTTCTTTCACGCCGGTGCGATTTACGCCTTCAACCAAGCCGCCGGCACCATTCGCGCCGACACCGGCAAGAGCATCGATACCGGTTCCAGATCGGACCGCTACTTGCTTGTCGATGAGTGTATTCGCCGAGCCAGTATCTACGATGAATCGGGTGCTGTGTCCGTTGAGCGCGCCTTCGACATCGAAGTGATGGTTCGCATTTAGCCGCATCGGGATTCGCGCAAACCCGCGAGCCGCCAGGAAACCCGTAAGGCTCTGGCTCGCTGCGGGACTTCGCCCGTTTGGATTTACGTAAAGCATCTGGCGAGTGCAATCGATGATCATCCCAAATTTGACCATCTCTTTGATACCAAGGATGCCATTGATATGCGCCAGAGACTTGGAATCGCTGATATGTGACCCGGTAGCCGGACCGCTGCGGTCTCTGTTGAAACCGGAAAAGTCTGCGATCGCGACCGGCACGTTTGTCACGATGCAATTGCCCATCGCTATGTTTTTTACTTTGCTCGTCCCAAAGCGCTCCCAGCTACGGCCAAACAAACCGCCTACATTCGAGCCGGTCTTTTCCACTGTGAGACCGAATGTATTAACGCTATTCGCGTCGATGACGGTGCTGGGCGAACCCGTGTCGATCATCAGGGTACCCCGCCGGTTGTTAATGGAGACGGGAACGAGCAGATGATTACCGAAGCGCCGCTCCAGTTTTGCACCGGCAAGACCCTGTTTCGAAAGGAATCCGGCCAGTGTGCCGCTGCTTTGTTGTGATTGCGCGCGAAACGGTATCACCGCTGCCAGCAAAAGAATTGCGAGGAACGGTTTTTTCATGAGATGAATTGCTGAATGAATAGCTTGGGATTTTGGAATTTTGCAAATCGCCGTCAAGACTCTTTGCGCAGCGATTGCCGTTCCAAGGTCAATGCGAAACTTCTGAGGTTGCTCACATTCTCTATCGCGCTCGCACTTGCCACGAGCGCGTTTGCTCATGAGAAATCGGAGGCCATCTCGCAGGGTATCGGCAGCGATCTGCTTTGGAAAAAGCTGGAGGCGCGTGTTCAAGAAATCGCCCAACAACTCGATGGAGTCATGGGCGTAGCTATTCTTGATCTGACGGACAGTCGGATCCTTTTGCGCAACGCCGATCGCGTATTTCCTGCCGCGAGCTCAATCAAAATCGCGATCCTTCT
>DASTZJ010000097.1:0-2735 GCA_035764345.1 Candidatus Udaeobacter sp. | reverse complement strand
CTAACGATGACATCGTGGCTAACACGCTTCCGTAGCAGCTGGTTGCTACCGGCTGTGCTGAGCACGACGGCAGGCGCTGTTGATGTTATCAGCTTTCTCGCTGTTGGCGGGTTGTTCACCGCCCACATCACCGGGAACGTGGTAATCGTGGCCGCGCACTACGTCACCGGTGGTTTTAGTCAGATCGGCCCGCTTTTGGCGGTCCCGGTGTTCATGGCGGTGCTAGGCCTGGTGACAGTGGCGTCCGGTGCGATCGCGCGGACCGGGACGTCCCCGCTGCGACCGTTGCTGCTGCTGCAAACTGCACTCCTCATCGGGTTTCTAGGGCTGGGTGTCGGGTTTGGCCGCTTCCCCGATGCCAACAGTTCGATGGCTGTGCTCGCGGGCATGCTCGGAGTCGCCGCCATGGCGACCCAAAATGCGCTGGTAAAGCTCGCCCTCAAGGGCGTGCCGTCTACAGCGGTAATGACAACGAACATCACTCAACTGACTGTCGACCTGGCGATACTGGCTCGTAGCAGGGGAAACCCCGACGAGCTCGCCCAGGCCGGACGCCGGGCACGCATGATATTGCCCTGCATAATCGGGTTCGTCGTCGGCTGTGCTGCTGGGGCTGCATTGGAAGTTAAGTTCGGCCTCTGGGCGCTAGTGCTACCGGTCGCTCTCGCTGTGATCGCCATCCCACTGGGCGAAACCAAAGAGTGATAGCTCTTCCGAATGAGGGAGCGTAGATCACTTCTCAAGTGTTATCTAAAAATCTCACACCTACCCGATAGCTGTGAGCTAACTAGTGGCAATATGGTAGAAGCATGGACAGCTTACGGTTTAACGACGGCTCCAGGCGGCGCGCGATCCCGCGTTCTGCGACGCTCGGGTGTTCCCAATGGGCTCGGATGCCTGAACCCGGGCGTCTCGCGGGTTCAGCAAGCTCAGGGCAAAAGAGAATTTTTGCGATCGTCTCGCCACCTATCCCAACTCCGGTTGATGGTAAAACGATACGACGCGTTGTGATTTTCGACGATCATCCCGATAGCCTGCGTTTGGTCTTGCAGTGCTGCGTAGATCTACACCGCGATGACGCTGCTACGCGCCGGGAAAGGCGCACGTCGATTATTTGTGGGTCTATTTTGATCGCTATGGCCTTAGCAGCGATGCTTTGGCCCCTGTTATGGTAGTTGGCGCGGCAGACGCACGGCTCAATGCACGCCGGATGTCCTCCTGAATGAAACCGTTTTGATAAATGCCGGGCGTTATAGCAAGGAGCCTGTGTCGCGGTGCTGCTATGCCGACAACGTGAGTGCACCTCGGCTCTCCCGAAAGAGGGGCGACGGACCGCCTCTCGGGCGTTGGTTGAAAATCTTACGTCTGCGCGGTAGCAGGGGATTCGCTCCAGGAGCTACGGTCTAGACATGAATGGAACCGATGAAGTGCTCAACAGATATTTGCTGGAGATCGGGCGAATGCCTCTTTTGTCACCCGACCAAGAGATCGAACTCGCGCGGCGAATCCGAAAGGGTGATGCCGCAGCGTGCGAGCGCATGATCAATGCAAACCTGCGGCTCGTTGTAACCATCGCGCGCGATTACGTCAATTTCGGTCTGCCTCTGGTTGATCTGATTTCGGAAGGAAACATCGGATTAATGAAAGCGATCGATCGATTCGATCCGGAAAAAGGCGTCAAGCTGAGCACCTATGCGATTTGGTGGATCAAACGGGCGATCAAAAACGCGCTTGCCAACCAGACCAAAACGATCCGATTGCCAGCGAAAACGATCGAGAAAATTACCAGGATGCGCCGCGTTTCCGTGCAAATGGGGAACGAGCTCGGTCGCGAACCGACTGAGGACGAGCTCGGCGAAGAATTGGGGATTGCTACTGAAAAAGTGGCGCGGCTGAGAAGCGTTGGCCTGCGGCCCGAATCGCTCGATGCGCCTCTCGGCGCCGACGAACAGACCGAACTGGGCGAAAACCTTCCAGATGAACAAACGCAAACTCCTTTCGAGTCACTGCGGGAGAAGGATTTCTCGGACCAGATCAATCGGGTTCTCGAAAGTCTCAACAAGCGCGAGGCAACGATCATTGCAGAGCGTTTTGGGCTAAACGGCACGACAGCAAAACCGCTCGAACAGGTTGCCGAGATAATCGGGGTAACGCGCGAGCGCGTTCGGCAGTTGGAAATAACCGCACTCTCGAAATTGCGGCATGCCTTCAAGAAGCACCTTGGCCCGCTGGAATCCGAAGTTTTCGTAGCAGCCTAACGAGCAGAGACGAAAGTGCAAACAGCCAGACTCATCGGGATATTAGCCGCTGCTCTTCTTGCTCTGCGCGCCGCGTTTACCGTAGCAGTCCTCGCGCTCGCCAGTGCCGGACTCTTCATCCATCACAGACACAGACGGCACCAATTTTTCGACCGCGATCCGCAAGTCGAGGACGACACACCCGTGGCTCAACAATCGAGTTGACGAAGTCATTTTGGTCTGGAAAGGGCTGATGCTCGTCCTGCTCGGGATCTTGTACCAAGTGTGGCGCGCATGAATCGATTTGGTCGATCCGTCACATCGTTAGTTACGGTCAGCGCCGCCGTGCTCCGATCTTTTGGTCAGTTGTTCTCTGTCTCGTCACGCCATAGGAAGCGCCGAACGCGGGAAGCCGCTAGGTGCGTACAACCTGGATGCTGGCTCTCGTATGCGCGATTGCGGGATCCGGCGCGGGCGTAAACTGCGCACAGTCTTGCT
>DASTZJ010000096.1:0-8578 GCA_035764345.1 Candidatus Udaeobacter sp. | reverse complement strand
GAGGCGGTCGATGGCCGAGTACCGGTGCAAATCGCGATCTCGGCTGGACCTGTTTATCACTTTGACGGCGTTACGGTCAGCGGGCTTCAGCGATTGCATCCCAGCTTTGTGACCAAACGATTTTCCAGGTTGAATGGAAAGACGTACAGCCCGGATCTTCTCGATGAGCGATTTCGCACTCTTATGAAGACCGGGCTCTTTAATCTGCTGCAAATCAAGCCGGTCCCTGTGGATGGACATTTGTTGCGGCTCGACATCTCGGCAGAGGAAGCAAAGAGCAAGGAATTTGGTTTTTGGGTCGGATTCGACACGTACGAAGGCGCACTCGCGGGCGTACAGGTTGGCGACCGCGACCTGTTCGGCTACGGCCGGCCGCTCACCGCGTCGATCGAGGTTTCACAACGCAGCTACAAAGGTGAGATTCTGTACGAGGATCCGTTTTTCCTGGACACAGATTTTTTCTTCAGAGCGCGGGTTACTGCTTTTACTTTTGACTTTGATGGCTACACAAAATTCGAATTAGGCGGGCGTGTCGAAGTCACTCGCAAGATCACGAAATACGACGAGGCCGGCCTGGTTCTCTCTGTCCGTCATGTAAAAATCACCGACTCCGAAATCAAACCGGAATTTCTCCTCGGGCCGACGACGAATTATTTCGTAAACACCATCGGACTTACCAACACTCTGGATTTCCGTGAAAGTCCACTGGTGTCGCCTCGGGGGTTCCTCATCGGTAATACAGTGGATCTGGCTTCCAGCGCGTTTGGCAGCGATATCGAATTTATCCGAGGCACAATGCGCGTTGGGTACTATCTTCCTTTTGGACCCAAGGCGCTCACTCCGGGCGTAGTGGAAGACCAATCCGCCGGGACTCCTTTCCAGCGATGGTTCCATCAATCCTCGATCGCGTTCGGCGCTCGCGCCGGCATTATTCATTCGCTCACCACCAGCGGCGCCGACGAAGCGACTGCGATTCCTATCGACGAACGTTTCTTTATTGGCGGCGCCACAACTGTGCGCAGCTTCGGCGAGCGCGATCTTGGCCCGCACGATAATCACGGTCATCCGGTCGGTGGAGAATTCTTCACCGTATTTAATGTTGAATACACCTTTCCAATTCTGGGTGAATTGCAGGGCGCCATCTTCACCGATGCCGGCAATCTTCTGCCAACATCGGAAGACATCGGTCTGGACGATATGCGTTATGCCATAGGCGCGGGCTTGCGCTACAAACTGCCGGTCGGTCCGATTCGTCTCGATTACGGCGTCAATCCCGATCCACGCCCCGACGAAGACTTCGGCGCATTTCATTTCAGCTTTGGCTTTGCTTTTTGAACATTGAACGCTCAATGCTTGATCGAAGTGGCTGTAGCGGCAGGCGTGTCGCCTGCAAATCCTCGGGACGCAGCCGGCACGGGCTGCCACCACAGAAGTTGCCAGAGCTGATGCTATTGCTTTGTTCCCAACGCGCGTTTGTGGTGAGGACGGAGATAGCCTTCTCTCCTAATTAACGACAATGAACAGACCACAATCGCTTGGCGATACTCCACCGCAGGAATTCCGCAGACAATTGCACGAACTGGCGGATTGGATTGCGGATTTTCGAGAAAATCTAGGATCACTGCGGGTTGCGCCCAACGACAAGCCTGGGGCTATTCTCGCTGCACTTCCCGCGGAGCCGCCCGAAGAAGGCGAGTCGTTCGAGAAAATTCTCCGCGATATCGATCGGCTCATCGTTCCCGGAATGGTGCACTGGAGCCACCCCATGTTCCTTGGTTATTTTGGCTGGACGACGACAGCTCCTGCAATACTTGGCGAAATCATCACTGCGCCGCTCAATGTGAACGCAATGACGTGGCGCACATGTCCGGCCGCGACCGAACTGGAGACGCTGATGATCGATTGGATCCGGCAATGGATGGGTTTGCCGCAGGAGTTTGGGGGCGTCGTGTACGACACTGCGTCCGTTGGCGTCATGCACGCGCTGGCTGTGGCGCGCGAGGAGGCTGCGCCATCAGTTCGCAAACGCGGGCTGGTCGGTGCAGGCGCGCCGGTCTTTCGGATTTACGCGTCTGAGCAGGCGCACAGCTCGGCCGAAAAAGCGGCAATCGCGCTCGGCTTGGGTGAAGAAAACATGCAACGCGTTCCGACAGATGCGGCTTTCCGCATGGATGCGAACGAACTACGCGAAATAATCACGCAGGACCTTCGCAATAACTTCAAACCATTGGCCGTCATCGCGACAGTTGGCACTACATCAACCGCAAGCGTTGATCCCGTTTTTGAGGTCGCAAGAGTTTGTCGCGAAAATAAGATGTGGCTTCACATTGACGGCGCTTACGGCGCAGGCTTCGCCATTCTGCCAGAGAACAAGTCGCTGACTAACGGCTGGAACGAAGCCGATTCCATTGTTGTGAACCCGCACAAAAGTCTTTTTGTCCCCCTAGATTTCAGCGTGCTTTATGTGCGCGACCTGGACAGGCTGCGACGCGTCTTCACGCTTGTGCCGGAATATTTGCGCGGCGACACCGTCGAGGCACAGAAGAATTACATGGACTACGGCATCCAACTCGGCCGCAGGTTTCGTGCGCTAAAAGCGTGGGTGATCTTCCGCAGCTTTGGCCGCGAAGGAATGGCTGCCCGTCTTCGCGAACATATTCGACTCGCGAACCTGTTTGCCGACTGGATCAAGGGCGACGATCGCTTCGAGCTCGCCGCGCCGGTCAGCATGGGCGTGGTCTGTTTTCGGTTTGTGGGTGGGCCGAGGTCAGCGACCACGGCTACAACATCCGAGAAGATCGACCAGCTAAACAGCGAGATCGTGGAAAAGATCAATGCCAGCGGTCGCGCTTATCTAACGCAGACGAAATTACGGGGCCAAACAGTGATGCGAATTGGTCTGGGCAATGTGCTCACGACTGAGAAACATCTGCGCGACGCTTGGGATATGATTCGCGAAGTCACCGGCGAGCTGTAGCCGCTTCGCTCAGCGAAACGCGGCTCGGAGATTGCATCTATCACGCACACGTCGCGCCGCCCAGAGGTCGGCGGCTACAGATTTGCGGCCGAGGACGGCCGCCTCTACAATTTCTCCCGTTATGATGAAGTTACTGCGCAAGCATCGGGACTGGCTGATGATTGTGATCGCGATTCTCGCGATCCCTTTCATCTTCTATTTCGTAAGGACACCGGATTACGGGCAGATGCGCTCCGACCGATTTGCTCGCATTTACGACCGGAATGTCTCGTTGTTGGAGGCAAAGCAGATGGTGCGCCTGCTCACTCTTGGGCAGGCGCTCGGCATGTCCGACTTTGTGCAGACGCTGACGGCCGGGGCGGGCCAGGACCCGAACCAGATTGCCGTGCAATTCATTCTCAACCTACTGGTCCTGCGACACGAAGCCGATCGGCTGGGTATCCGTCCGGACTACTCTGAGATCGCCGATGTTGTGCGTACGTTGCCGGCGTTCCAGGGCGACTCCGGATTCGACATGAAAAAGTTCACCGACTTTGAGCAGAATGCGCTGTCGCCAATGGGTCTTGCCGAAGAGCATGTCGAGCAATTGGTTCGCGACCAGCTGTCATTGAATCGCATCAAACAGCTTTTAGCCGCGGGTGTTACAGTTCCCAAAGGTGAGCTCGATGAAAATTTCCAGCGCGGTCACGACACATTATTTGTGACTATGATTCGTTTTCAGTCCGCTGATTTTGATAAGGACATCAAAGTTAGTGATGAGGATGTACAGAAGCATTATGACGCCCATAAGGCTGAGCTTAAAACTGATGAGAAACGCAAGGTTGAGTTTGTCAGCCTCGCACTCACCGATGAAGAAAAGAAATTAACCGGCAAGGAGCGCATCGAGGCATTGCAAAAGCTCTCCGACCGCGCGACCGATTTTACGCAGGCGCTGTTAGAGAAAGGGGCAGATTTCAAGCAGGCCGCTGAGAAATCTAAGTTGCCGGTACATGAGACCGGCGAATTCACCGAAGCAGAGCCTGATCCGCAGTTGAAAGTCGATCCGGCACTTGGCGCCGCAGCTTTTAAACTCTCAGCACAAGAAGCGAACAGCGATCCCATTCAAGTAGCGGATGGATTTTATATTTTGCACCTCGGAGGAATTACTGAAGCGCGTCCGCTCACACTCGAAGAAGCAAAGCCTAAAATCGTGGACACAATCAAGAAGTCGAAGGCACACGAACTGATGTCAACGAAGGGTGCGGAGGTAGTCCAACAATTGCGCGAAGCGAAGCAGTCCGGACAGCCACTTGAAGCGGCGATTCAAAAAGCTGGTGGGAAAGCTGAGAAGGTTCCGCCGTTTTCATTGATCGAAGAGGAGAAATCGAAATCGCAAGACAAAGAACCGAAGAAGAACGAACCGGCTGATCTTCCGGCCATTAAACAGGCCGTTGCATTTCTAAATCCGGGCGAGACCAGCGATTTTTTCCCAGCGGGCGAAAGTGGGTTTGTTGCGATTTTGGAAAAGCGGGAGCCATTAGCCGACGCGAACGCCTCTGAGAAGAAGGCAGCGTTCGAGAAAAGGCTTCTCGATAACAAACGGCGAGTTGTTTTGCTGGAATGGCTCCGGGACCGCGGGCAAGCTGCAGGCCTGCAATTCACCAAAGGCTAAGCCTGTAGCCGTTCCAAACGCTTTTGGGGGTAGGGCGGCCTGACGATTTCGATGGAACAAACGCACGACGAAATTTTCGACGACGCGAACGGCGATCTGGCCGTCGGCGATCTGGAAAGCGCGGTGGAAAAGTACAGGCGCTGTGTGCAGATTGCGCCTGATTTTTTCGACGGCTGGCATGCGCTTGGGATGGCCCTGATGAAACTCGGGCGTTTTACCGAAGCGATCGAAGCGGGAAAGAAAGCTGTCCAGCTTCGACCGAATGATCAAATCGGCTGGACAAGTCTCTCGCTGTTTTACAATCGCGCCGGCAACATCAAGGAAGCCGAAGCAGCCGGCGCGAAGGCGAAGATTCTGAGCTGGGGCGGGAAGATCGCCAAGGAGTGATCGAATCTTCAATCCTTTTCTGTCGTCACTTTTTGCGTCGACTTCAAGATCTTGACTCCATCGCGTTGATCAAAACCAAGCACAATCGTTCGAGTGGTGGTTATTACATCCTCGGCTCGGCTCTTCGTGGTTTCAATCTCCACAACCAGCGAACCATTCTTTTCCCAGCGTACGGCGCTGGTTGAATCGACGTTGGTAATCTTCCCGTCGCCACTGTTGGCTGGAAGTTCGACCGACGGGAGGTTTGGCAGTTTGAGCTCGCGAAACGTGTCGCCGGTGCGGGAGTAGATGGAAATTCCCGAACCGCGACGATTGAGCATGTAGGTTACAGCAAAGCGCTTTGAGTCTGGTGTCCAAATCACCTCGGCATCCAGCCGATCTCCGAAACTTTCGTCGGACTCCACTATTCGGCGCAGAACCTTGCCTGAATCTTTTTCAACTACATCGAGCGTTTTTCGGCCTTCAGGCGGGCGTGTAAACAGAAAAGCGAACCGCCCGTCGGGTGATGGATACTCAATCGTTTTCTCAGTTTCTTCGCGAGTTTCCTGCGCGCAAAGAGAACACACAATTGCGATGATGATTATAAGACCGAAGAGCGCCTTTCTCATACTTGCCGACAAATGCTTACCGTCACAAGCCTGGCCATTACAAGATGACAATTCTTTCCTGGGGCGGCAAGATCGCGCGAGAGTAAATCATCGATCTTCGGTAATTCCAGAGATCCCTCGACTTCGCTGGGGATGACAATGGTGCGGGCAGAAAGATCGCCCACGAATAAGAATTGTAGGGCGTTCTGTGAAACGCCAATCTCTAACAGTTGGCGTCTGACACAGACGCCCTGCAAAGTGGTTTACCAAATATTCACCCGCTTATCAGCCGGACGAATCATCGGGGAATTATCTGGGAGATTAAATGCCTTGGCGAATTCCGGCATGTTTGAAATTGGTCCGTTGCACCGGTAATGGGTCGGTGAATGCGGATCAGTATTAAGGCGTAGACGCAAATCGTCTTCGCGCTGATTCGCCCGCCACACCTGGGCCCAGCCCAGAAAGAAGCGCTGTTCCGGCGTGAACCCGTCAATTTTTTGTTTGCGCGTTTGCGGGTTCTTATCGAGCGCTTTCTGCAGGGCAGCGTAAGCGAGCTTGATGCCTCCAATGTCTGCAATGTTTTCGCCCAAAGTCAGTTCACCATTGATATGCGTGCCCGGTACCGGCGCGTATTCTGAATATTGTTGTACTACTGCCCGAGAACGCTCCTTGAATTTTGCTGCTGACTCGGGCGACCACCAGTCGCGCAAATTCCCGGCGGCATCGAATTGCCGGCCTTGGTCGTCGAAGCCGTGGGTCATCTCGTGACCAATCACTGCACCCATGCCGCCATAATTCACGGCGTCATCGGTTTTCGGATCGAAGAATGGTGGCTGCAAAATACCGGCAGGGAAAACGATCTCGTTCATGTGCGAGTTGTAATACGCGTTCACTGTGGGCGGAGTCATGCCCCATTCGGTGCGATCGACCGGTTTACCGATTTTTTTAAGTTCGCGATTCACCTCGAAATTCGCTGCTCGCATGGCATTGGAGACGTACGGGCCCCTGTCGATTTTGAGAGTCGAGTAGTCGCGCCATTTATCAGGGTACCCAATCTTGACGTTCATCGCGGCGAGTTTCTTCAGTGCCTCCTGCTTGGTCGGTTCATCCATCCAATCGAGAGTTTTAATTCGATCGGCCAGAGCAACTTTGAGATTGTTAATCATCTCCAGTGCGCGTGCCTTTGCTTCGGGCGGAAAGTAATCGGCGACGTAAAGTTTGCCGAGCGCTTCGCCTAAAGCGCCATTGGTAGAAGCAACCACGCGTTTCCAGCGTGGTTTGATTTCCTTCGTGCCGCGCAAAACGCCCTGGTTGAAATTAAAATCTTCGTTTACGAAATCCTTTGATAATTCCGTCGCGGCGTCATCGATCAAATGCCAACGCAGATAGGTTTTCCAATCATTAATGGATGTTTTGGTGAACACCGTGTTGGCCGCCTTGAAGAAATCGGGTTGGCCGACGTTAATGTCACCCGGCTCGGCGAGATTAATCGCTTTAAAATAATCGGACCAATTCCAGTCCGGCGTGAGTTTTTGCAGATCGGCCTGTGACATTTTGTTGTAGTTCGTTTGCGGATCGCGCAGCTCTACGCGCGTACGGGATGCTTTGGCGAGAGAAGTTTCCAGAACCATGATTTTCTTCGCGTCGTCGGCAGCTTTGTCCGGCGCTTCGCCAAGCAGTGTCAGCATTTTTGTGATGTGCTCGACGTATGCGGCGCGTTTCTTTTTCGAGTCCTCATCGGTCTTGGTGTAGTAATCGCGGTCGGGCAAACCAAGTCCGCCCTGATGCGCTTGGGCAATTTCGCGTGTGCTATCTTTAGCATCCTGGCCGGAACCAAATTCGAAAAATGCGCCAACGCCAATGGTGTGCAGTTGCGCAATTGCTTTGAGCAGATCGGCACGGTCTTTGATTGCGTCGATGCGCTTTAGCTCGTCTTCGAGCGGCTTAATTCGGTCTGCTTCGATTGTTTTCTCATTCATGCCGCTGGCGTAGTAGTCGCCCACTTTTTGGACTTCGGGTGCCGTTTTTTCATCGGCATGGGTATTTGCGGCCTTCTCCGTAATCTTATGCAGCGCTTCAGTATTTTTCTCGCTCAACTCATCAAAACTGCCCCAGCGCGAGTATTCAGGCGGCACAGGATTGTGTTTTAGCCAGCCGCCATTGGCGTAAAGGTAAAAATCATCCTGCGGTTTCACAGACGTATCCATGTTCTTCGGGTCCAGCGGCGGGGGATTCTGGTTGACTGGCGAGAAGCTCGGAGCCGTCTGGGTTGGCGATTCTGTCTGAGCCTGCAAACTGAACGCGCTCAAGAGCGCGACGATAAGGAAGGATGATTTCATGATTTTTGAAAGAAGACGAATAGTCCGGTTAGTTATGCCAATTAGACGTTCAAAACGCAGTTCTGTTGAACGGTGCTCGCAGCGAAGGCAAAAAAATTCGGGTAGTGTTCGTTAATCGCCGCATCGCAATTTTTGCGCAAACAGGCAAGGGTGGGCGGGTACGTGAGCTTTCGGCTCCGGAGTCATCCTGAATGAAGTGAAGGATCTCACGCTTGGCTTTGGACTATACAAGCTAGGTGTGTGAACCAGGATCGTGGGCGAGGTCCCTCCTCAGCTACTTGATTGGCTCCTTTGCTAAGTCATCGCATCGAGACGGGTTACAAGTAGCCGGGTCGGGATGACATTCAATGTCGCGAGTGGCACTTTGAACAACCGCCATGTTTATAGATCGGATCAAAGTTTTTGCTCAAGCTGGGAAGGGCGGACGCGGCTCTGTGAGTTTTCGGCGGGAAAAATTTGTGCCTAAGGGCGGACCGGACGGTGGGGACGGTGGACGTGGCGGCGATGTGATTCTACGGGCTGACCGGCATGTGGATAATTTAGCCAATCTTTTTTATGAGCCGATTATCAAAGCGAAAGGCGGCGGCCACGGCCAAGGGAAGAAAATGGCTGGGCGCACAGGTGCGAATAAGATCGT
>DASTZJ010000095.1:0-2239 GCA_035764345.1 Candidatus Udaeobacter sp. | reverse complement strand
GATTGATGCGAACTTCAAGGAAACGCAACTTCGCAATCTGCGAATTGGTCAGCGCGTCGCAATCGAAGCCGACATGTATGGCGGCAAACAAAGGTTCGAAGGACGCATTTCTGGGTTTACGTTCGGCACCGGCTCGACCCTTGCCTTGCTGCCGCCTCAAAACGCGACCGGTAATTTCGTCAAAGTTGTACAGCGCCTGCCTGTGCGGATCGATTTGGTGAATTATGATCCCGACAGGCTACCGCTGTTTGTCGGTCTTTCAGTGACGCCCTCGGTTGATTTGTGGAGCAAACCAACCGGCCCAAACGCAGGCAAGTTTTTGCAGGAGCTGATCCCGCAATCCTCGCCGCTCGCGAGCGCGACTCCAGCAAAGTAATGAGCGCCTCGTCGATGGCCGTTCCGAATTATTCGGCTGCGGCAGTTCCGCGCGCCGTCAATCCGTGGATTGTCGCTCTCGCGGTCGTCATTCCGACATTCATGGAAGTCTTGGATACCACGATCGCGAATGTTGCGTTGCGTCACATCGCCGGCGGACTATCGGCTGCGGTTACGGATGGCGAATGGGTCATCACCAGCTATCTCGCCGCGAATGCCATCATTCTCCCAATTTCTGGCTGGCTCTCAGTCCGTCTTGGCCGGCGCAATTATTTTCTGTTGTCAATCCTGGTGTTCACCATCGCGTCGACGTTGTGCGGAATGGCCACCAGCCTGAACATGCTGATCTTCTCGCGCATTCTGCAAGGTCTGGCCGGCGGCGGATTGCAACCCTCGAGCCAGGGCGTGTTGCTCGATGCTTTTCCAAAAGAAAAACAAGGCGCCGCTCAGACGGTCTTCGGAATCGCCGCGCTGCTCGCGCCTGTCGTTGGGCCGACTCTGGGCGGCTATATCACCGACAACTACGGTTGGCGTTGGGTCTTTTATATTAACGTGCCGGTTGGACTCCTCGCGCTCGTGATGTGCCACGCTCTTGTGTTCGATCCGCCTTACCTGAAAGCGCTAGGTGCCGAGGCCCGCAAAGAACATCGGCCGTTCGACACGCTTGGTCTTAGCCTGCTTGCCGTCACGATGACTTCGTGGGAAGTCTTGCTCAGCAAGGGCCAGGAATGGGATTGGTTTGGAGATCCATTTCTTCGCGTGCAAACACTGGCCGTGCTGTTCGTGCTTGGTTTGGGCGGTCTGATTGTGCGCGAGACGCGCTATGATAATCCACTAATCAATTTTCGGACGCTCAAAGACAGAAACTTTCTCGTTTGCTGCCTCATCATCTTTTGTGCATTTGCAACTCTCTACGCGAACACGGTCAGCCTTCCGGCGTTGCTCCAATCGCTATTCGGCTACGATGCAACCACCTCGGGGCTGGTACTGTCGCCGTCGGGAGTCTTTGCGATCATCATGTTAGCGATCGTCGGCCGCTTGTTAGGCCGTGGCATGGATGCACGCTACCTCATGGCCGCGGGTCTTTTTGTTCTCGGAGTCGGCGGTTATTGGATGTCGCGATTGAACCTGGAAATCAGTCCATGGCAAATTGTATGGCCGCGAGTCGTGTTCATCATGGGCCTCTCCACGATTTTTGCTCCGCTCAACGTTGCGGCGTTTCTGTATATTCCGCCGCAACTTCGCGGCGCCGCGGTCGGTTTGCTTGCGCTTTTGCGCAATGAAGGCGGCAGCGTCGGAACTTCCGTTGCTCAGACAATTCAGCAGCGCCGCGACCAATTCCATAGTTTGCGACTCGGCGAAAATCTCGATCCGCTCAATCCAGCGGTGAATTCCTATCTCGATCAAGCGCAGCCGGTTTTTCTTCAGCATACCGGCGATCCGGTCGCCGCGAAACAAATGGCGCTGCAATCTCTCGCCAACCTGCGTGAACAACAATCGTCGGCCCTCTCGTACTTCGACATATTCTTTATTTTTGCTGTGGTTGCCGTCGCCCTTATCGTTCTCGTTTTCTTCATGAAACGTTCCGTCGCCGAAAAAGGCGCTCACGTTGCGGCAGAATAAGCGAAGGATTTATGCTGCCTGATAACCGCAAAGGATTAATCGATATACCGAGCAATCACTCGGTGGACGAAACGGTCAGGAAGCTTGAGGGAATTCTCCGGGCGAAAGGAATTACTCTGTTCGCGTTGGTCGATCATAGCGGAGAAGCCGCGAAGGCGGGAATGAAAATGCGCCCGACCAAACTGTTAATTTTTGGAAATCCAAAGGCTGGCACTCCGGTGATGTTGGCGGCCCCGAGCAG
>DASTZJ010000094.1:0-2017 GCA_035764345.1 Candidatus Udaeobacter sp. | reverse complement strand
TCGCTAGCGGATTTTCAACGAGCGGAGGAACTCGACCCGCGCGACGCCGAAATCCCGACCAATATCGGAGGGACCTATCTGGCATTGCGTCTTTGGAAGGATGCGGAGCCTGCTGAATTGCGAGCTCTCGCTATCGATCCGCAGAAGACGCTGGCAGCGATACTTCTTCTCACCACTCGCCTCAACGGAACCGGCAATATTGACTCGGCCTGGCGAGCTCTCAATGGTTTTCCACAGGGCATCACCTTAATTGATTCCGTCGCCGAGCGCGGCGACGTCGCACACATCATCAATGCGCGGGTTTATCTCGATGTCATGGAAAGACGTTTCGCCGATGCTTTCCAAGCTCTCGAGAAGGAAGTGGCCGATAGCGATCGGGGGCGTCTCCAGCAGCTTGCCGAGCTTGTTGCCGTTCGCGTGCTGGCGGGGCAGACTGAGGCAGCAAAATCAGCGGGCGAAGAAGCGCTGCCGTTACTCGAGGCCAGACTGAGAGAGCGACCGGATGACATTTCCGCGATGACGGAGCTGTCTTGGGTTTACCTCGCCCTAGGTCGCAATACCGATGCTCTGCGACTTTCTAGACAGGCGGCGGATACACTCTCGATCGAAAAAGATGCTCTGACTGGTCCATCTTCCCAGAACGGGCTGGCGCAAATCGAGGCGCGTGCGGGCGCACCTGAGGAAGCCATTAAGAGGCTTCGACGTTTGCTCTCCATCCCGGCGGGTCAAGTAGCTTCCATAGCTCGTTTGAAGATTGATCCGGTCTGGGATCCGATCCGTAACCGTCCCGATTTCCAGCAGCTGCTCTCAGGCCCGGAGCAGATCGGACCTAACAAGTAGCAGGAAGTGAACCTGAGAAACTTCGTCGGCGAACTAAAGCGGCGCAATGTTTACAAAGTGGCGATCGCCTACGCAGTCGTCGCATGGCTGCTGATGCAGGTCGCGAGTCAGATTTTTCCGTTTTTCGAAATTCCCAACTGGGTTGTGCGTCTTGTGGTGCTGGTGCTTGTCCTCGGGTTTCCGGTTGCGCTGATAATTGCTTGGGCATTTGAATTGACGCCGGAAGGGTTGAATCGCCCACAGATAGCGGACGAGGAGCAGATCAAACGCGCGAGACATCGGGTATGGATTTATGTCGTTGTGATTGGTGCCCTCCTTTCGATCGGCTTGTTTTTCCTCGGGCGTTACACAACTTCAAAACAAAATGAAGGCGCCGAGTTCCCGGAGAAATCGATTGCGATCCTGCCGTTCGAAAATCTCAGCGAAGAGAAGGGAAATGCATACTTCGCCGAAGGCGTGCAGGATGAGATCCTGACGCGGCTCGCGAAGATCGCCGATCTCAAAGTCATTTCGCGTACATCCACCCAGCGTTTTAAGAGTTCGCCGGACAATTTACGCGAAGTCGCAAAACAACTCGGTGTCGCAAATATCCTCGAAGGCAGCGTACAGAAAAGGCTGCGGATCAAGTGCGCGTAAATGTACAATTGGTCAACGCGCTGACTGACGCGCATCTTTGGGCCGAAACTTACGACCGCAAGCTCACCGACATCTTCGGTGTGGAGAGCGAGATCGCAAAAGCAATCGCTGAGGCGTTACAGGCCAAGCTTACCGGCGGCGAGCAACAAGCCTTGGCGGTTAAGCCGACAAACAATTCAGAGGCTTACGACGCGTACCTCCGAGGGTTGGCTTTTGAAACGCGCACTTCGGCCAGTGCAGACGATTTAGAGAAGGCCATACGCTTTTACGAGCGGGCGGTGCAGCTCGACCCGGCTTTCGCGCTGGCCTGGGCCAGACTCTCTCGTGCGAACGCTCAGAGGTATTTCGGTCTAGATAGCACCCCCGCTCGCCGTGACGCGGCGGAGCGGGCCTTAAATACTGCGCAAAAACTCCAACCGAACCAAAAGCCGCGCGATTCCAAGGCTGCAGCGTCTTTTGGAGATTCCGTATGCTGATTGCCTTACCCCGGCGCTTCTAAGGCTCCAGCCGCAATGGGATCCTTTGCGCGACGACCTCAGTT
>DASTZJ010000093.1:0-4534 GCA_035764345.1 Candidatus Udaeobacter sp. | reverse complement strand
TAACTGCGGAGTAGCAACGAGAGGTGCCACGGTTCGAGTTGTAGTCGCCTCGCTGTGCCGAGGCGCTTTGGTGTGCTCACTCAACACGGCGACCCAGCGCCGTGGCTACAGTGCCGTGTGTTATTCGTTGTCCGGGTTTGGCTCGCCCTCACTTGAGGGCTCGGATTGGTCTTGTGCCAGCGCATGAATGATTTGCCGCCCGATGCCGGTGGCATGCTGCTTTCCACGATTAACGAGAATAACAACACCCAGTTTCTTCCGCGGAGCAAACCCTATGTAGGTAGAGGTGTTTGGCAGCCCGCCGTTCTTGTCGATGATGGTGAAGTTGCCAGCGCTGACGATCTGCCAGGCGAGACCTATTTTTAAGCGCGGGCTGACGGTAAAAACACCCTGATGAGCGAAGGCCATGGCATTTTCGATTGGCCCATGGCCGGGAAGCTCGCCGAGATTGGCAGCCACGAAGGTGGCCATGTCACGCGGTGACGAATAGATTTGGCCGGAGCCGGGCCATTGGAAAGTTCCCCCTTCCTCACCTGGCCGGCCGATCGGTTTGCCCATCGGGCCATAACCCTGCACAGCGCGGCCAAGCAAGTCGCGCGGCAAAGGCAATGCGGTCGAGGTCATTCCCAATGGGCCGGTAAGCCGCTGGTGCATCAAGGCCGCGAACCGCGTGTTGAAACGGCGTTCGAGGGCAACTCGCAACAGGACCATGGCCGCATTAGAATAGAGGTATTGTTGCCCAGGTTCATGGTTCGGGCCCGCCTTCCAGGAATTGAGAAAGCGAACAAAATCTGGCCACGTATATCTACCTCGGTGCCACGTCTCGTATTGCTGCGGCACGCGCGGCAATCCGGAACTGTGGCTGGCAAGCTGTCCTAGTGTTATCCGGCGGATATCACCACCGCGCTGTAACTCGGTGACGTATTTGGCGACCGGATCGTCCAAGCTGAGCTCGCCCTGTCTAACGGCTTCCGCAAGCAATGTCGTCGCAAACACCTTGCCGACCGAACCGAGGTTGAAAATTGAGTCGGCTGTTACCGAGCGATTCTGCGCATTGTCGGCCATGCCGTAGTTGAAGAACGAAGTGTTACCATTCATCCGGACTGCAACCGCAACCCCTCCTCCGCTGTCGTTCTTCGGCAAAATCGGTTGAATCTTTTGTGTAACGATCTGTTCAATGTTGACCTGGGCGGGTGCGGAGCCAGCACTAAGCAAGGCTCCGATCATGGTGACAATGACCGCGTCTGCCCTGATCATGGGCGCGAGAGTAGATTCAACCGCCTGAAACTCGAGCCAGCATTTCGGATTCCCTCTGCCGTGATAGTGGCAGCCGTGTCGGCTGCATTCTCATCCAATATGCGAGCACCGTAATCCAGGCTTGCTCGCTTCGCCCAGTTTTGATAACGAGGAACTTATGCTTTCTTTTTATCGGCAGTTTCTCCTGCATAAAATAGACGAAATTTTTCGTCTAATTCTCGTTAGACCGCGTGTTTCTAGCTTTATGCATAATAGCGTTTGCGGTAATCGGCCTCGGGCTTGGCGTGGCACCGGAATCTGATGATTGAACTTCACGCCAGCAATCCAGATGTCTGGCAGCGATTAGGGCGCCAGGACATCACAGGCCGTTTCTGGGCTTTATCGCTGCGTTGGCCAATTTGGTCATGGGGCAGCATTTTCTTCTTCGTTGCCAAGAGATACGAAAGGCTCGGCGATTCTACGTTCTCCGCGCACGCAGCACCATTCCGTCTGGCTTAGTTGGGTTGGTTGATTGGACTCTTCGCTACAGCAATCCTCATTTATGTCTTTCATCTTGCAGTGAACCTTAGATGAACATGATCGTCGCACTTCTCATCGCACTGGTCGTCCTCGGCATGCCGACGCTCTATTTCGCCTGGCGCAGCCGGGAGTTTCGCAAATTCTTGGCAGGCGCATTCTTTGTAAGCGCGGGAATTCAATTCTATCTCTACCTTGCCGGGGTGTCGGTGCCGCTGCTGGGCACCAATCTTGTCGTGACGCCTGAAATCAGCGAGAGGCGCTCCATCGTTCATTTCATCTTGTTCGGGCTTTGCCTTTACTTTGGTTTTATTAAGAAGCCGAAAGACTCCGGCAAGTAACCGAGCGACTATTCGTTAGGACTCCGTACGCCTATGACACGACTCATTCTTGTCCTTTCTGCCATCGCGCTTCTTCCGTGTTTGATGCCCGCCAAGCGTGTCGCACCAGCAAAGGTTGAGCCAGTGATTCACGACGGTATTCGCTACGAAGCACCGAATGACGATGGTCGCCGCGCATACATCGAAGCGTGGGATGTTCAGACTAATAAGAAGCTCTGGGAGTTGACGGTATTTACGAACCGCATTGAGCCAGGGCTGGAGGAGGATGTCCAATGGGTTTTCATCAAGGCTATGAGTGTCGAGGACGCCGTGCTCCTGGTTATGTCTGAACGCGGCAACACGTACCAGATTGATCTAAATACGAGAGCAGTAACCCAATCTGGTGCCGCTTCGTCGCCAGGGCCGTACGTGACTGCACATCCGCATGACATTCCTGAGGTGATTAACAGAGGCGTCACGAACGGTTTGCTCGCGAAAGGGTACGAGCTCTCCTTTCGCATAAATCCATTCTATCTGCGCGGAGATTTCAATGGCGACGGCAGGACCGACATTGCGGTCCTGGTGAAGCAGCGTTCGACCGGAAAACTCGGCATTGCGATCATTAGCGGTGCGACCGCCAAGGTAACAGTTCTCGGAGCAGGGACTACCATCGGCAATGGCGGCGATGACTTCGAGTGGATGGATTCCTGGCGCTGCTATTCCAAAGGCCGAGCCACTCGCGAAGCCGGTGAAGGAACTGTCCCACATCTCCACGGTAACGCGCTTCTCGTGGGTAAGAGTGAGGCAGCCAGCGCGTTGATCTACTGGAATGGCAAGCGCTACGGCTGGTTTCAGCAGGGCGACTAGCGTGAGATCAAATAAATGATATGAACAGCCTGCCTGGACCGTCTATCCTTCAGCGCGCCCGACGGTCGCGCCCTACCAAAACATTGCATTCTCTCTTTATGACAAAACCACTAGTTGAGTTCGGGAGCATTCAGCGTGTGATCAAAAGATAACCCATCCCCTGCTCTTTATTTCTGTCACTTGATTTCAATTGAGAGACAGTAGCTCCCCGAAGCTGGGGCATGAGGCGCCGAGCTTTTTCTGTTGAGGCTACAAGTGCATCGAGATTTCCAGCATTCCATGCGGCTACTGCGCCATCTGGATCGATGTAGTGGGTTTTTTGCAAATAAAGAAGCAGCCCTTCATCCTTCGCAGAAACGACTTCATAACGCCAGTGATGCGCCTTTGCTTCGCGGCGAACTTCGCGCCCAAAAACAACCAACGCGTCGCGATGATCGCGATAGCCGGTAATTACTTTCCAGATTGTGTAGCTGCCGGTAAAAACGAGCGAAAAGATTAACGCGACTATGATCCAGCGATAAATACGCGGCGTCCGATTTTCTGTAGGCACCGGCCTGCCTCCCTGGCTGTTGCTCGGCGAAGGCGGGTGGCCGGTCGAATCCGAATCAACGCTCGTTAGGTAACGGCTCACAGAGCCGTGGCTACAGGAATTAGATCTTGAAACTTGTGACGCCAGCAGCAAGCAAAGCGGTGGGATAACCGGAAAGATTCTATCAACGCGTTTGGACGGAATCAGCGACATTACAATCAAGCCGCCGATGCTCCAGCAAACTAGCCAGAAAGTTTCCGGTAACATCTCGCGAAATGCTGCGCCAATCCTCCATCGGCGCGCCGCAAGATAAACAACGCCAATCGCGATCAGCAGGATGCTCCATGGAGCAAATTTGTGGAGCAGATGCGGCAAATAAAAATAAAGCGGCTGTGGTCGATGGATGGTTTCGCCAAAACGTCCCAGGAATTCGCGCATGACCACTTCATCGAAGAAGCCGGGTTGAAACAAGATGCCGCCGGTGACCCATAACAAAAAGACAGCTAGTGAAGCGATCCATGGCCACCAGCCGGACCAGGCGCTCGCATTCGTTTGCGATCGTGGGTGCTGGCCGGGGTCATCGACCCCGGCGACAACTCCGCTGTAGCGGCAGGCATGTTGCCTGCGCCACCACTCAAACCCTCCGATTCCAGGAAGTAAGAAGGCGTAAACAATCGGGCCTTTGATAAGCATTGCGATGGCGAGCAATGCTAAGAGGTAAACTCGATCGCGCGATTTCCATTCCTCCTGGCTTTGGATTTTTTGCCAAATCAGCAGTCCAGTGAGAAAAATCACAAACGCCAGCGGCATGTCGGTGCGCACGAGTGTCGTCAGGCGCGGACTCAGCAGATTTAGTCCAAACGCACTAAACGCAATCAGACCAGCAATTGATCCATATGCGGAGCTGGCAGTGCGAAACAACAAAATCGCTAAGGCAATCGCAGCTAGAAGCGATGGCAAACGCCAAGCCACCTCCCAAGACCGAGTTAATCCGAAGAGAACAGCTGAGACCCATCCTACCAGCGGCGGCTTGGTTGCCATGTGT
>DASTZJ010000092.1:0-3220 GCA_035764345.1 Candidatus Udaeobacter sp. | reverse complement strand
TCAGCTCGTCGCAATTTGGTCGCGCGTCGCGAATAGCAACTTGGAAAAAGAAACCGAGTCGATTCCCGATTATGTCGATCTTCGCGATCAATCGCAGACTTTGTCCGCGCTCGCAGCTTTCACCCGCACCGGCGCCGTGCTTAATGGAACGGAGGAATCGCGCCAGATGTATGGCGTCGCCATTACGTCGGACATTTTTCCGGTGCTCGGCGTTCCGCCCGCACGCGGGCGTGTTTATACGCGTGAAGAGGATAACGTCGATTCGCGGGTTGTCGTGTTGACCGATTACGCTTAGAAAACTTATTTCAACAGCGACCCCGAGATTGTTGGAAGGCAGGTCAGCTTGTCGTGGCGTTTGTACACCGTGTTCGGAGTTATGCCGCCGGGTTTTCAATTTCCGGTCGAAGGCGAGCGCGCGGAGTATTTGATTCCGCTGCATCCGCTCGTGCCGGAGGCGGTCAACAATCGCGACTCGCATTTCGTTCGCATGGTCAGCCGGATGAAACCGGGGGTGACAGTCAAACAATGCGACGCCGAAATGAAGACGATTGCGGGACGACTGGAGAAGCAATATCCAAAATCGAATACGGATCGATCTGAGCGCGTGTATCCACTGCATGACGATATCGTCGGCGATGTCCGCCCGGCATTGATCACGATTCTCGCCGCAGTTGCGTTTGTGTTGCTCATTGCGTGCGCAAATGTCGCCAATCTTTTGCTTGCTGGCGCAACCGCCCGATGCCGCGAGATCGCCATTCGGACTGCGCTCGGCGCCAGTCGCGCGCGAATCGTTTGGCAGCTTCTCGGCGAAGGTTTCGTATTGTCTATCTTTGGCGCTTTCGGCGGTTTGTTCATTGCTTGGTGGGGAATCGATCTCCTTCGCACGTTCGGGCCGCACGATGTTCTGCGCCTTGGCGAAGTCGCGATTAACACTCCTGTTTTTACTTTCACGTTGTTCGCCGCAGTGTTTAGCACGCTTCTTTTCGCGTTAGTCCCGGCGCTACAAGTGACGCGACCAAATGTGAACGAGGCGCTGCAGGAGGGAAACCGTGGTGCAATCGGACCCGAGTCGCATCACTTGCGCCGTTTGCTCGTCATTGCGGAGGTAGCGTTGTCGTTGCTGCTTCTCGCGGGCGCTGGTTTGTTGATCAAGAGCTTCGCCAATCTCCGCGCGACCAAGCCGGGCTTCGATCCGCGGCATGCGCTTGTCGCTGAACTCATTTTGCCAAAGGCGAAATATCCAGAGCCGGAGAAGCATCGACAATTTTTCGAACAGGTTGTGCCCAAACTCGGCGCTTTGCCTGGAGTGGACGCGGCCGGCGCGGCATTTCCGATGCCATTTTCCGGCAATGATTGGGGATCGACATTTTCAATTGTCGGTCAGCCGCGGCGACCTCCCGGGCAGGAATTGGAAGCTTCGCATCTTAGAATCTCGCCGGACTATTTTCGCGCGATGGGAACGCCGCTGTTACGTGGACGCGTGTTCAATTCCGGTGACACGAAAAATTCTCCAGCGGTTGTGATCGTGAACGACGTGCTGGCCAAGCGTTTCTTTCCGAGCGGTAGTGCGCTTGGGCAGCAAATCGTTTTGATTCACGGCGAAAACAATCAGCCCTCGCCGCCGAAAGAAATTGTTGGTGTAGTTGGCAGCTCGCGCCACGAATCGCTTGCCATTCAGCCTTTGCCCGAATTTTACATTCCGGCTGCGCAGGACCCGCAACGACGGATGGATGTCGTTATCCGCACCGCAGGAAGCGACCTAGCCGGACTTCAGACATCATTGCGCAACATTGTTCACGAGTTCGACAAGGATTTGTTCGTTCCAACTCTTGAGCCGTTGGAGAAACGCATTGGTGTCACGCTGGCTCAACCGCGTTTCAACATGATGTTGCTCGGCACATTTGCCGGCGTGGCGATGATTTTAGCCGCGATCGGAATTTACGGCGTGATTGCCTACAGCGTCGCGCAGCGCACGAAAGAGATCGGTATTCGCATGGCTCTCGGCGCGCAAAGGACGGACATTTTGCGTATGATTCTCCGGCAGGGCCTCCCCATTGTAGGAGGTGGATTGGCCGTGGGCGTGGCCGCGGCTCTCGCCCTCACGCGGTTAATGAGCAGTCTCCTTTACGGTGTCACCGCGCATGACCTGTCGATTTACGCGATTGTGCTAGCGGTGCTGAGTGGCGCCGCTCTTCTCGCCGCACTTTTCCCGGCGAGACGCGCCATGAATGTCGATCCGATGGTGGCGCTGCGTTACGAGTGATTGGTCCCTGAAAGATATGAACGACTTGAAGTTCGCTTCTCGCCAACTCCGCAAGTCGCCCGGACCACGTTATTCGTCACGGAGAGGTGCCATCTTTGACTCAAGTTGTTGGCGACTGGCACTAAGTCCAGGAATCACGGTTCTACCAAGTTTATTCTGCTCTTCTTCAGCAAGCCTGATCCAGGATAAAGCCTCTCTTGAATTCCCGAGCCTCTCTTCCGCAACTGCCAGGTTGTAATGACAGGCGATTAAGGCCTCCTGCTGGCCTTCAGAATATGGCAACCCAGACGCTTCATCGAGCTCCGCCAGGAGTTCTTTTTTTGCAGACTGAATATCCCCTTTGTCGAGGAAATAGACTCCGCGGCTAAGAAAAAGATCCGGCATAATGTGCGCTCCCTTTCTTGTGACGGCTTCATCAAAATTTTCTGCCGCTTTGGCCAGCAAATATTCTTTGAACGCTCTCTCAACCGGTCCGCTATGCTGGTTGTCTTCCAATTCAGCCAGCAATTTCGGAAGTTGGGGATCATCTTTCCAAACAACGGAAGCGTAATGTTTAGCTTCTTTTGGAGGAAGGGGAGCATTTCGCGAGTGCATTCCAAAGCTTGCCGCTTTCTCGCGGTATTCCCATCCAAGCTCGTAGTAAACGTGGACATCCTGCGATTTGCGCGTTGCAGCAAACCAAACCGATCGCGGGTCCTGCCATTCGGAGAGATAATCAACGGTTTTCTTGAGCCAGACGAAACTAACTACCGCGACCAGCGCCGTTGCGACGGCGACTCTCCATTTTTTCAAATGATCTGTTGCTTTGAACAGCAGCCACGCAACGAGAATGACTGCTCCTACCGAGGGCAAAAAAAGATAACGATCCGTTACCGGATACCCGAACGGCAGGACCTGTGTCGGCAAATAAGTAAACAGTATCCAGTAGATCAAAACCGCCGCCAAGGGATAACGCTT
>DASTZJ010000091.1:0-2036 GCA_035764345.1 Candidatus Udaeobacter sp. | reverse complement strand
TCAAAGATCGGCCGGTCGCTGGTCGCGTAATGAGCGACTTTCAAACCCTTCCGCGCCAGTTCGACTATAATTTTTTCGATCGCAGCTGACTCATGCAGCTCTACCAATCTGCCGCGTCTGCGACTCCCGTCTGTCCGGGCTTGCGCTTCGCTCAGTGGCAGCAATTCCTGGCCTAGCTCGGTGTCGAACAGATTCAGGTCCAGATTCTCCTGATGGAATTTGCGGACTGCTTTTTCGTCATGAAAATAATGCACGGTCTCTTCGTTACCCTCGCGCACCTTCACCAGATACGTTGGAAGCTTGCCAGACTTCGCGTTTCGTTCGGCAAGATATGTTTCGAAATCACCGCCATGGCGGCGCACCGCTTCGCTTAACTTCGCAAGTTTCTCGAGCGATTCGAGAATGTCCTTCAGTTGTGTCGCCGGAATTTCTTTGTCATCGGCCAAATTTCTCAATCGAACGTCCTCTGCGCCGAGCGAAATGAGTATCTTATTTAACCGGGCATCGTCATCGACATATTCTTCGCGTTTCTTCCGCTTGATTTGGTAAAGCGGTGGTTGCGCGATGTAAATCCTGCCCGCTCGGACTAACTCGGTCATTTGCCGGAAGAAGACAGTAAGCAGCAGGGTGCGAATGTGCGATCCATCGACGTCGGCATCAGTCATTATAATGATCCGGCCGTAGCGCAGCTTTGTGATATCGAAACGACCTTCGTCTTTGCCGTTGCCATCCTCTTTTGATTTCCCGATCCCGGTGCCGATGGCCGTAATCATGGACTGGATCTCATTGTTCTTGAGAAATTGATCTTCGCGCGCTTTTTCGACGTTTATCAATTTTCCGCGGATAGGCAGAATGGCTTGGTAGCGTCGATCGCGTCCCTGCTTGGCGGAGCCTCCCGCCGAATCGCCTTCGACAATGTAAAGCTCGGTCAATTCCGGATCGCGCTCGGAGCAGTCAGCCAGTTTCCCTGGCAATCCGCCACCGGTGAGAGCTCCCTTGCGAATTGTTTCCCTGGCTTTTCGAGCCGCTTCTCGCGCCCGGGCCGCGGTGAGAACCTTGTCGAAAATCCGTCGCGCGATCGGCGGGTTCTTATCGAAGTGGGTCATCAGACCGTCATAAACGACAGAGTTTACGATCCCGTCGATCTCAGTGTTGACGAGCTTCACCTTGGTTTGCGATTCGAAGCGCGGATTGGTCAACTTGACACTGAGCACGCAAATCAATCCTTCACGCACATCGTCTCCGGAAATCGACGGATCTTTCTCTTTGAGAAAGTTATTTGATTTCGCGTACTGATTGACCGCCTTGGTGAGCGCGGTACGGAAGCCAGTCAGATGCGTGCCGCCGTCCGGATTCGGGATCGAATTGGCAAACGGCAAAATCTGGTCGTTGTAGCTATCGTTGTATTGCAGCACGACGTCGATAAAGACTTCATCGCGCTGTCGCGAGATCACGATCGGTTTCGGATGCAGGACCTGTTTGTTCTCCCCGAGCTGCTTTACGAATTCTTCGATGCCGTGTTTGTAGAAAAACTTTTCCTTCTTCGCAGGGTCAGTGCGTTCATCCGTAAGGGTGATTTCCAGACCGGGATTGAGAAACGCCAGTTCGCGCAACCGAGTTGCGAGACGCTCGAACTTAAACTCCGTCGTAATTGTAAAGATTGTCGGATCGGGAAGGAACGTGATGAGCGTTCCGGTAGTCTTTTTGTTTTTGACTTCGCCGATGACGGTGAGTTTGTCGGTCGTTTTGCCTTTGGCGAAAGCCATGTGATAGACATTGCCGTCGCGCGACACTTCCACCTTGAACCATTCCGAAAGCGCGTTTGTGCATTTCGCGCCTACGCCGTGCAAGCCGCCAGAGTATTTATAAGCACCTTGCCCAAATTTTCCGCCAGCGTGCAGATTTGTAAGCACCAGCTCAATCGCCGGCATTTTCCATTTGGGATGAATATCCACGGGAATTCCGCGGCCGTTATCACGCACCGACAGCGATCCATCGACGTGGACGGTCACTTCTATTTTTGTGCAAAACCCAGC
>DASTZJ010000090.1:0-2116 GCA_035764345.1 Candidatus Udaeobacter sp. | reverse complement strand
CGAGAATCTCCTTTCGCCCATAAAGCGCGCCGATCCCAGTCGGTCCACACATCTTGTGTCCGGAGAAGGCCAAAAAATCGCAGCCCAACTCCCCCACATCGAGCAGCAAATGTCCGACGCTCTGCGCCGCATCCACGAGCGAGAGCGCGCCGACGGCGTGCGCTTTCTCGCACAACTCGGCTAGGGGATTAATTGTGCCCAGAGAATTCGAGATGTGTGTAAACGCAAAGAGCTTCACCTCGGGTGTAAGCAACGCGGGCAGCTGTTCAAGATCCAAAGTCCCATCATCGAGGACTGGCACAAAGCGCAGCCGCGCTCCCGTTCGCTCCGCTAACAGCTGCCACGGCACAAGATTGCTGTGGTGCTCCATTTCCGTCAGGAGGATGACGTCTCCTTCGCGAATAAATTTTCCGCCCCAAGCCTGGGCTACCATATTGATGCTTTCAGTGGTCCCGCGCGTAAAGATGATTTCGTTTGCGCTCGCCGCGCCGATATATTCCGCAACGCGCTGCCGCGCTTTTTCGTAAGCTTCCGTCGCGCGCGAGCTCAGAGTATGCAGCCCGCGATGGACATTTGCATTCTCATGTTCGTAAAAATTCCGAAGCGCCTCGATTACCACCCGCGGTTTCTGTGAGGTCGCCGCGCTATCAAAATAGATCAGAGGATGACCATGCGCCCTCTCGCGCAGAATAGGGAAATCCTCGCGGATAAGGTTCCAGTCCACACCGCTGGTAGCAATCTTGTGCACACCATAATCTGCTACACACGCTGCTGCGCGCCACTGTATTCAGCAGAACGCTACGTCCTGAAACGATTCTGGCTCGCCAGAATCGGTGGTGACTCCTCCAGCTGGCGCTCCCCCAACCCAAACGAGCCGCCGAGCCTCGCATTCGCACTGCTCTTCACGATACAAGCGGAACAGAATAAGGGGCGGTGACACCGGATTGATCAGGCTTCGCGCGAGATGATCTCGACTGCCTCGGCCGAAGTCCGAACCGGGACGATCTCGAAATCCATCAAGTTTTTCCAGTTGTCGATCCACCGCTCGAGCAAAACGAAATCGTCGGTCTCCATCACTTGCAAGCAGGTTTTGAGTTGGTGATCGATCCAACTCGAAAAGTAGTTCAAGCCTTCGGGCATCATCCGGCCTTTCTCACGAAGGCGTCGATAAATTTCCGGCGCAGCGCTTTCTTTGAATCGCTCGATCACCATGTAATCCATATTGCTAATCTTAACCTTTAGCCCGTTTATTTTTACGAGAGCGCCGTTTCCAATCGCTGATCCCTGTTTATGCAATCGATCTTAACAATTTTCTGGACAATCCTTGTGCTAATTGCGGCGCCGCTGGCAGGAATTCTATCTCGCCGCCCGCTCGCGGCTCGCGCAAGACCGCGCTCCTTGGTTTATGCCGGCAGCGCGATGAATCTGATCTTGATTGCCGGAATTACTGCCGCGATCGATTTGTGGCGTGGCGGCGAGAGCATACGCGCGTTAATGCCGGTTTTATCGGCATCACGTTTTCTTATGTGGACAATCGCGATTTCGCTGGTCTGTATCGTAATTTATCTTCTTCGTGCGAAGTTGAATCGGCCGCCATCGGCAATCGTCATGTCGCTGCTGCCGGAGACAAGCGCCGAATATGTGTTCTTTCTGGCGCTTTGCGTGCTGGTCGGATTGGTCGAGGAATTTCTCTTTCGCGGCTTCGCTCTCTCGACGCTTGCCGATCTTTCGGGATCGAAAATGTTAGCCGCGGCGATCGTCACGATTTCCTTTGCTCTTCAGCATGGGATTCAGGACGCGATCGGTATCGTTCGTGCCTTTGTGCTCGGCGTCGTGCTTGTTGTCCCAGTTCTCGTTACTGGGTCATTGCTTCCGTCGATCGTGGCACATGCGCTCGTGGACGCGTTTAGCGGATTATTCGGGCGTGCAATGATCGAGCGACTGGGAATTGTTCTTCCGAAGTAATTATTTCAATTCTTCGTTCGTTTCGGCGAAGGCGTTGACGGCGAATTCCAAATCATCGCGCGAATGCGCCGCCGACACCTGGGTGCGCACACGCGCTGTGCCATGCGGAACGACCGGGTAAAAAAAGCCGATGACATAAACGCCTTTCTCA
>DASTZJ010000089.1:0-2968 GCA_035764345.1 Candidatus Udaeobacter sp. | reverse complement strand
GTACGGCGAAATGCGCGCCAGCTCTTCCACAAACGGTTCCATTTCATCCGGACCGAGCGAACAGTTCAAACCGACGATGAGTGGTTGAGCGTGCGCGATCGATATCAGCAACGCTTCGACTGTTTGCCCGCTCAAGTTTCGTCCGGATTTGTCGATCACAGTGCCCGAGATCACCAACGGCACGTTGCGCCCGGTTTTTTCCAATGCATCAGTGATGGCGAACAGCGCAGCTTTTCCGTTGAGTGTGTCGAAAATGGTTTCGACAATGAGCAGATCGACACCGCCTTCCAGCAGCGCTTTCGCTTCATCGAAGTAAGTTTGGCGAAGTTGATCGAACGAGACCGCGCGAAATGCTGGATCGTTTACATCAGGTGAAATCGAACCAGCTACCGGAAGAGGGCCCATTGATCCGCCAACAAATCGTTGCTGGTCGGTTTCATTCGCGAGGCGATCCGCAGCGTGCCGCGCGATCCTGGCCGCCTCAAAATTAATTTCATAAACGAGCGTGCGAAGATCGACATCATCTACTACGCGCTGAAAGAATTCCTGATCTTTGCGGCCACGTGTGGGCTCGCCTTGAAACAGGAAATCGTGCAAGCCGATGGTTGTTCCACTGAACGTGTTCGTTTCGATAACGTCGGCGCCCGCATCGAGATAAGCGGCATGAATTTCCTCGACGATTTGCGGCCGAGTTAAATTGAGCAGTTCCAAGCTGCCCTTGAGATCTTTGCCTTTCCAATCGTGGAACCGTTCTCCTCGATACTCCGCTTCGGACAGCTTATAGCGCTGGATCATCGTGCCCATGGCGCCATCGAGAAGGACGATGCGTTCGCGCAGGAGCCTTTCCAGAGGATGAAGATCGTTTGTTGACATGATTGTCCGGGAACTAAAGAGCGTTTCACTGGCGAATCAAGAAACAAATTGACGTATCATGATACGTAGATGTGTCATAAATTCTCCTCCTTGTGCTCCTGCTCATAATCGTAATCAGCCAAGCATGGGATGTTGTTCTGTTTCGCGACAATAAATGACGAAATCCGAAAGCCGAATGACAAAGGAATAACGGGCCTTTGCAAAGGCTACTCCCAAGGTCTGACCAGCAGGCGGCGTCACAGGCAGCAAGGCCCTCCAACAACGCTCTTTTCAAGCGGAGGATCGACAGGTAGATCAAAGCCGTGGAAGCGCTCCGGCTCTTCAGATCGCTTGACCGCAATCAACGCAACACATTCTTCGCGTGTTTTCTCGGTTGGGCGCTGGATGCGTTCGATTTTTTCCTGCTCACCTTCGTGATCGTGCCGATTGCAGGCGACTTTGGCACGAGCATCGCCGAGCTGAGCTACGCGATTACGCTTACGCTCGCGATGCGCCCCGTCGGCGCGTTCATCTTCGGATTGCTTGGCGACCGGTTCGGACGCCGCATCCCGCTGATGATCGACATCATCTTTTATTCTCTCATGGAATTGCTCACTGCGTTTTCTCCAAATTACACCTGGCTGCTGATTTTCCGTGCGCTTTACGGAATCGGCATGGGCGGAGAATGGGGGCTTGGCGCGTCACTTGCAATGGAGACTCTGCCGACTGCAGCGCGCGGATTGTTCTCGGGCATTCTACAACAGGGTTATGCGTTCGGGTATCTGCTGGCGGCCGTTGTCTATTGGATCGTGTTTCCGTTCTTTGGGTGGCGCGGCCTCTTTGTAGCGGGGGCTTTACCCGCATTTTTAGTGCTGTACATCCGTGCGCAAGTGCCCGAATCGCCGGTTTGGCTGCGTCGACAGCGCGAGACGAGTAATTTTGGGAGTGATTTGCTCCTTGTACTAAAACGCCACTGGGTTCTTTTTCTTTACGTGATTTTGCTGATGACTGCGTTCAACGCCATGTCTCATGGGACGCAGGACATGTATCAAACTTTTCTTGGTGAACAGCGCCACTATGGCGTGACGCAAAAGGCCGCGACTGGGATTATCTACGCCGTTGGGGCAATCTGCGGCGGAACAGTGGTTGGTCATCTGTCGCAAAAATGGGGACGCCGTCGCTCGATTATTTTGACTGCCGTGCTCGGAATAATCCTTATTCCTCTCTGGGTGTTTCCACCGGGCTTCGCCCTTCTTGTCATCGGGGGGTTTGCCATGCAATTCATGGTGCAAGGCGCCTGGGGAATTGTGCCGGTGCACTTAAATGAACTTTCGCCCGGCGCAGTACGCGGGACCTTCCCCGGCGTTGCCTATCAACTTGGAAACTTATTTGCCGCCAACACGGCCGTCGTCGAAGCGCGTCTAGCCGACCATTTTCGTGACGCGAACGGGCATCCAGATTACGCAAAGGCGCTTGCCTTTTTTACGCTAGTGATTTTCCTGGCGTTGATCTTGCTCGCAGCAATCGGACGCGAAGAGCGCGGAAAGGAATTTTAGCGGCGAGTAGCGGCTGGTGTCAGGCCTGTTCCTCCGCTGGTAGATTCTGCCTGCGGCTGCGATTGCGCAGCTACTTGGCTTGACGCACGGTAAACGCCGGAACCGAAGCGTGCCTCGACGATTGCTTCCGCGATTCGGTCTGCGAGTAGTTCGCGATATTCCCAATCGCGCGCCTGGTTGCCCTCGGAGCGATTGCTCAAATATCCACATTCCACCAGCACCGCGGGACAGGTCGCGAGGCGCAGCACGCGAAAATTAGCCGTGTGCACTCCGCCATTTTTAGAGCGGGGGATCGTCATGAGTTTCGCTTGAATACTGTTCGCCAGATCGAATGAAGCGCTGGAATGATAGTACGTTTCAACTCCGCGAACGCCGCGGCGACGCGAATCGTTGAAGTGTATGCTGACGAAGATCGCGTTTTTCTGCGCATTCTCGATAGCCACACGATCGTTCAATTCAATAAAGACATCCGAGTTCCGGGTCATCACAGTTTCTAACTGCGATTCGCGGAGCTTTCGGTTGAGACGCTGGGCGACATCGAGGGCAACCATCTTCTCAGG
>DASTZJ010000088.1:0-3728 GCA_035764345.1 Candidatus Udaeobacter sp. | reverse complement strand
GCCGAGAATCTTTGGCTCCAGCTCAAACTGCACGAATTCCTCTACGCCTTTTCCCTGCACCAGAACCTTTGGTCCTTTCTCGTAAACCGCCACGCTCAATTTGTTCTTTTGCGCGAAGAAAACCGTCCATTCCTTCGGCGCAAACTCGAAGTCGAGTTCCTCGAGCAAAGCCCGCAGCTTTGTGACCTGTTCGTTAGTGAGCGGATGTGTATACGAATTCATTCGCAGAAAACGTCCAACGCTGAACGCTCAACGTCCAACGCTCAACCGTTTTGTCATTCCAAGCGAAGTCGAGGAATCTCTTGCGGGTTCGCCCAAAAAAATTAGAGATGTCTCGACTCCGCTCGGCATGACAAATTAGAAGCCTCGCGTGCGAAATGTGAAATCACCCCGAAATATTCGCGCGTTCCGCCGCTCTCTCCTTTGCTGGTTTCGCCGCCATAGCCGCGATCTACCTTGGCGCAAAACCCGCGATCCTTACGCAACCCTCGTCTCCGAGTTCATGCTTCAGCAAACCCAGGTCGCCAGCGTAATCCCGTATTATAATAAATGGCTGCGTCGATTCCCCGATTTCGCTTCAGTCGCGCGCGCGTCGCAAAACGATGTGCTCCACGCGTGGCAGGGGCTCGGCTATTACAATCGCGCCCGTAATCTCCACGCCACCGCGAAAATTGTGCAAAATCGATACCGTGGAGTTTTTCCCGGCGATGTCACGACGATTCGAAAGTTGCCCGGCGTTGGCCGGTATACAGCGAACGCAGTCGCGACCTTTGCTTTCAATCAACCGGTCCCAATTGTCGAAGCGAATACCGCGCGCATGCTCGCCCGCCTGTTCGATATGCGCTCTCCGATTGATTCCGCAATCGGCAGCAAAAAACTCTGGGAAGCCGCCGGCCAACTTGTTCCCGGAAGCAATCCCGCACGTTTCAATTCCGCGCTTGTCGATCTGGGCGCACTGGTTTGCCTGCCGGACAAACCGAAATGCAATGTCTGCCCGGCGAAAAAATTTTGTCGCGCAAAAAATCCGGAGGCGCTGCCAATCAAGAAATCCAAACCGTGCACCAAGCGACTTGTCGAAAGACACGCATTTGTCGTCCGTCAGGGCAAGATTCTGCTCGAACAATCATCCACACGCTGGCGTGAGATGTGGATTCTGCCGCCGCTCAGACTTGACGGTTTAAAGCCGTCAAGTTTCCGAGGGCGTGCAATACACGTTTCGACTTTTCCCTTCACCCACCACCAGATCACGCTCGTTGTGTATCGTCGCGCAACGCCGAAGAGGGTCGCTCCTCGGCAGCATTGGTTTGCGTCCATTGAACACATCGCAATGCCCTCGCCTCATCGCCGCGCAGCACAGGCCCTCCTTAACGCAAAACAAGCAGCACCAGCACCCCGGCGGCGGTCGTCAGAATGGTAATCGGAATTCCAAAGCGCGCGTAATCCCAAAAACCGACCTGGATATGATCGCGGGCTGATTCCACGACGATCATGTTCGCCACCGATCCAATGATTGTGAGATTTCCGGCAGACGTCGTCGCAAGTGCAAGCACCTTCCACATCAAAGCCGGTTCCGTGAAGCGTGCGATCCAATTCCCCGCCACGAGCACGAACGGGACGTTGGAGAAAACATTCGATCCGACCACCGAAAACCACGTGAGGTTCCACGCTTGCGCAGGGACGGTTGATCCAAAGATCGGCTGCAACCGCGAGTAGATCGCATCTGGCAGGCCGGTATCGCTCAACCCATCGACCACGATGAAAAGCGCAGCGAAAAAAAGGAGCAGATGCCAATCGACCAGTTTCAGCACGTCGTGTGTGTCCCGTCGCGCCAATACCATCACCAACGCTGCACCAGCCATCGCAGTCCACGCCAGGTTTAAGCCGGCCAGGAAACCGGCAAAGATGGACACGAACACAAGGCAAACAAGCAGGAATAAACCGCCCTCGAGTTTTGGGACGGCGTGGACGGAACGATTAATCGTCATTTCTCGCAACATTTTTCGAAAGCCAAAACGCAAAATGAGAAAATTGATCGCCAGTCCAACGATTGCCACCGGCAGGAGTGCGCGCGAAAACTCCGGAAACGAAATGCGCGAGAGATGTCCAATGATCATGTTCTGCGGATTGCCCACCAGGGTGGCCGCGCTGCCAATATTTGCGCTGGTCGCGAGCGCGATAAGATACGGTAGCAACGGTAGCTTGCCGCGCCTGATAACCGCCACGACAAGCGGTGTGAGCATCAAGCAAATCGTGTCGTTCACCAGCAGGGCCGAGAGAATTCCCGAAGTAAGTGTGACGTACAGTAGTAATCGCGCCGGAGTTCGCGAGAAATTCAGAACCAGTTCCGCGGCCCATTCGAAAAAATGCGCGAGATACAGGTAGGCCGAGATGAGCATCATGCCCAGCAGCAATACCAACGTGTCGTAGTTGATGGCGCGATACGCGCGTTCCGGCGTCATCACGCCAGTCGCAATCATCAGCACCGCCCCTAACAACGCGGCAGCCGGGCGGTTCAACGGCAGAATCTTGAGTTGCCGGCCGCTGATGAGAACGTAGGTGATCACAAAGATCGCGCTTGCAACAAGCTCCCGCTGCCAGTGATTCACACGCGTGCATAACGGATGCTAGGCTGCTTTTCAACGCGGTCGTGTTCGCTTCGCTTTCATTGCTTTCCATTGAACGTTGAACGTTTCTCTGCGATAACCTTTTGCACCGAGCTATGAGAAGCATGACCGGGTATGGCCGCGCTGAGGTAATCCACGCCGGAAGAAAATTTAGCGTGGAGCTCAATTCGGTGAACCGGAAGCAGAGCGATATCGTAATTAATTTGCCGCGGGATCTGGCAGAACTCGAGCCGCGTATTCGCCAGACCATCAATGAAAAAATTTCGCGCGGCCGGACCAATGCCACGGTCACCCTTCACGGTGGCCCAAACGGCGCGCGCAACCTGGCACTCGACACCGAGTTGGCCCGCTCTTATCACGAAGCAATGTGTGCATTGCAAAAGGAGCTGAATGCACCCGGCGAAATCACGATCAGCACAATCCTGCAAGCCCCGGGAGTGATGCGCTTTCCTGAACAGACCCAGGACGCGGAGGAGGCCTGGCCGGCCGTCGATCGAGCCCTGCGCGCTGCCCTCGCCGATTTGATCAAAATGCGCGAACGCGAAGGAAAACATCTGGCCAAGGATTTGATCCATCGCCTGAAGGCAATTCGCAGAAAGCTCAAGGAAATCAGCACATTTCACCCCGATGTGGTCAGGAGATATCGTGCCGTCCTACTTGACCGTATCCAGAAGGCTGGCTTGCCGATTGCCAGCGACGACGAACGTTTGTTGAAGGAGATCTCGTTCTTTGCCGATCGCGCAGACGTGTCGGAGGAACTGACGCGACTGGAAAGTCATCTCGCCCAGTTTGCTCATCATCTGCGCAGCAAAGAACCGGTCGGGCGCACACTGGAATTCATCACTCAGGAAATGTTTCGCGAGCTCAACACGCTCGGCGCAAAAGCAAATGACGCCGCAATCTCCCTGCGCGTCATCGCCTGCAAGGCGGAACTGGAGAAGATTCGCGAGCAAGCCCAAAATCTTGAGTAAAAAATTCAGGCGCCACGGAATTCTTTTTGTGGTTTCTGCTCCCTCGGGCGCAGGCAAGACCACACTCGTGGAAAGGATTCGGCGAACCCCCAATCTTTTTTATTCCGTTTCCTGTACAACGCGGGCGCCGCGA
>DASTZJ010000087.1:0-5036 GCA_035764345.1 Candidatus Udaeobacter sp. | reverse complement strand
CGGTACGTCAGATAACTCATCGGCTTGGTCAGAAGGGCATTGATTTGGCCTTCGCGAATATCAGCAGCGATCTGCCATTCATCCTCTGTTGGCGTCACCAGGTTGCTGACCAGGATAGTGAGCAAGTAGTAATAAATCATCGAGCTGTAGTCGTAGCCGTGCAGCCCGCCCCCTCGCTCTCTGAACACTGCGCTCCAAAGGAACACTGTGCCGGCCAATGGAATCAGGCCAAACAGCGCACGCAGAAAATAATTCCACCGGTACACGAATGTGTTCTGCAGCCCGATGTTAAAAACAGAAACGTACTTTTCGATCCTGCTCGTCACTCGGGAACAACATCTCGTCATTCCGAGCGAAGTCGAGGAATCCCGTGGCCAAACCGTGGGAGCAATTCCACGGTATCCTTCGACTCCGCGGAGTTTATCCTGAGCGAGCGAAGGGAGTCGAATGGGCTGTGCTCAGGATGACCTTGCGGTCAGTTCCTCGGCGAGATTGATCGCGGCGATCATGCTGTCAGGACGGGCGATTCCTTTTCCGGCAATTTCAAACGCCGTGCCGTGATCGGGACTGGTGCGAGGAAAAGGAAGGCCGAGCGTCACGTTCGCACCTTCGTGAAAGGCGTGGAGTTTCAGCGGGATCAAGCCTTGATCGTGATACATGCAAAGCACCGCGTCGAATTCGCCTTCAATCGCGCGATAAAACACTGTGTCCGGAGAGTGGGGGCCAGTGAAGGGACTCTGTGATCGGTGATCAGTGATCAGTGATCCGTTCAGCTCCGCGATAGCGGGGCTGATGATCTCAATTTCTTCGTCGCCAAGTTTGCCGGATTCGCCCGCGTGCGGATTCAATCCGGCAACGGCAATGCGCGGTGAGCTTGTGGCTCGCGAGCGAAGAAAATTCGCAAGCAACAGACCAACCCGGACGATCTCCGATTGCTTGAGCGCGCTGCCGACCTTGCGCAATGGAAGGTGCGCCGTCACGAGTGCGACTGTGATCTTTCCGCCGGTCAGACACATCGCGAAATTTTTGATGCCACAGCGCTCGGCAAAAAATTCCGTCTGTCCTGGGAACTTGAAGCCGACTTCGTACATGCGGGCTTTGTGTACTGGGCCAGTTACGATTGCATCAAGCTCACCGCGCCGCGCCAGGGTGACCGCTTCTTCCAGCGCGGCTGCGGCCGCGCGCGCAGTTTCGGCGCTGGGATTTCCCGGCTGGCAATCGGGATACTTGCCGATGATCTTGTATTCGGCTGATTTCGGAACTCGGTCAGACCTCAACGCGAGATTGACAATCTCCGGCCCGATTCCGGCGCAATCGCCAAGCGTGATGCCGATACGGGGCTGCATGGCGCATCTTCATCAACAGATCGCCGCGTAGCAAGCGCACACCGATGCGTGGGCTGATCATAGATGGTTTTTGAAATGCACAACACCTGGCCCTATAAAGCGACGCGAGGACGCGTACGCACTCCGAAAGCTCCGCGAAATGGTAAAGGCGTTCCTGTGAATTTCGCACGAAGTGCTTTGGAGTGCGATGCTTCGTCGCATCGCTTTCATCGCCTTTTCAGGCGTGTCCGTTTTTCCGACTAACTCAGGATTGATTTTCCCCGCGGTTTAAGGAAAAGTGGTCGCCGGCATGCAGCACGTTACCGCGTTCTCAAGTCCGCAAACTGTCCCTGCTGCGCCTGCGGCCGCGCGAAAGCCGGGCTTGTGGATTTTGGACAGTTGGCGCGACCTGATCCTCTACGTCTGCACGCCACTACTGATCATACCGATCTTTCTCGTGGCACAGGCGCGGTGGAGCGCGCAAGACATATATCTTTTCGTCGCTGCATTTGGCGCAATGGGCCACCATTTGCCAGGAATGATTCGCGCCTACGGCGATCGCGCGTTGTTCCAGCGCTTCAAATGGCGCTTCATTTTTGCCCCGATTTTTTTGGTTGTCGTCTGCGCGGCCTTTTCCGTGTGGGACCTTAAAGGCATTGTGCTCGTCGCTTTTGTCTGGGGCGTTTGGCATGGCATGATGCAGACCTACGGGTTCTGCCGTATTTACGACGCGAAAGTCGGTTCGTTCGCCGAGCTAACGCGCCGTTTGGATTTCGCATTGTGCGGGATCTGGTTCGCTACTGCCGTCCTGCTCTCGCCGCAGCGAATGACCGATACACTGGAAACCTATTATTCCGCCGGTGGACCTTTCATCCCGCCTGCGCTCCTCCACACTGCGCAGCAAGGGTTGCTGGCGGTGGCGATCGCAGTTGCGGGATTGTTCCTTGCAAATTACGTCTGGTCGTGGGTGCGCGGACAGCGACCAAGCCCGGTGAAGCTGGTGCTTCTCATCACGAGCATATCATTCTGGTGGTACTGCAACAACATCGTGGCCAGCGTTCTCGTTGGCGTTGCCTTGTTCGAAGTCTTTCACGATGTCCAGTATCTCTCGCTGGTTTGGATTTATAATCGCAAACGCGTCGAGTCAGACAGCTCCATCGGCGGGTTTATGCGTTTTGTGTTCCGGCGCAGTGGCTCGCTGGTCGGTCTTTATGTCGGCTTGATCTTCGCCTATGGAGCGCTCGGCTATTTCAAGTCGAGTGTCGGCGTCGAGTCAGTCAAAAACATTCTCGCCGGTGTGGTGACGGCGTCGGCGTTGCTTCATTTTTATTACGACGGATTCATTTGGAAGGTGCGCGAGAAATCGACCAGGCAATCTCTCGGCATCAGTGGCGGGACAGCCGATGTTTCGGCGAAAGGTTTTCTCCCAGGCTGGGCGTTGCACGGAGCGAAATGGGTAGGCGTCTTCGTCATTCCGTTGGGAGCACTCTGGCTTGGACAGACGCACACGGCCCAGAGCGAACTCGATCGCGTCGCCATGATTGCGACCGATCTTCCGACTAGCGCCCGGGCGCATTTAAATCACGCCACCGCTTTGCAGGATGCCGGCCGAGTCGACGAAGCAGCTGAGGCATTTTCCAACTCGCTGCGTTTAAATCCCGATTCCGCGAAGGCGCATGCCGGTCTGGCGACCATTCTGATTGGCAGGGGAGAACTGGACGAGGCGCACAAGCATTATGAAACAGCGCTGAAGATGGAACCCAACAACGCAGAGTATCACTCGGGGTATGCCTATCTGCTCGAGCAACTGGGCCACGATGACCAGGCGGCGGCGGAATGCGAAGCCGCGGTCCGGCTGGCGCCGAAATCTGCGCAGGCCCATCACAGCTACGGTGCCTTTCTGGAAAAACACGGCAAATTGGATGAAGCCACTGCGCAGTATCGAGAGGCGGTCCGCGCCGATCCCGGTCTGGTCGATGCTCAAATAGATCTTGGGACTGCGCTCCTGGAAAAAGGCGATCTGTCAGAAGCGAAAGCTCATTTGCAGGAGGCGTCCAAGCTCGATCCAAAGCTCGCCCAGCCGCATAATTACCTGGGAAAAATTTTTATGCGCGAAGGCAATGTGTCCAGCGCGATCGCGCAATTCGAAGAAGCGTTACGTCTGCATCCAGACTTCCCTGAAGCAGAGGAAAACTTGCGCATGGCCAGGGCAAGCGGCGCGGGATCTTTGACGCTGTCGCCCAAGTAGAAGACCTAACGAGAACAAGATCAGCTATAGGCGGAGCGCGGCGCGCTGGCTGCCGGTCGGTCTGCGGGTCTGTAGCAGCGAGCGTGACACGCGGAGCCTTGTTAGCTGCATCGCGTGGTTAGAGGCGTTTCGTCCTATTGGGAAAAAGGCGTCATAGAAGATTCTTCGACGCTGCGCGCTCGATGAGGACACGTAAACGCGAACGGTGACAACGAGGCTCGTCCTCGCACAAGCATCCCATACTGATTGGGGTGTGATGCGCGAGCCTACCAAGAAAGGCGATGGTATGGCGCGGGCCGGACTTCATCTCGCGCTCGTATGAAGCAAAAAACCGCTCCCGTACGGCAGGCTCGTCAAATCGCTTCCGCGGTGTGCGAGCAAGCAACGCTTGGCTAGGTGCCAGTAACGGAAGCCAACTATCGAAATGACCCTTGCGCCTCAGTTGGGATAGCCGGACGCCGCGCTGAAGGTGTCTTGCCGTGTTGATACGCAGTCCGTCCCCGCGCTTGGGTAGCGTGCCAACCTCCAATCTGCGGAGCTTGAGAGCTTTCTTCATGGGATGAGCGCAGAAACGCCTAACGCGAATTAGACGAACATTCACTCTTAAAGCCGAACATCCTTTCGTCCTAAGATTTGATTAGGAGCAGGCGAGCACGGAGAAGCAGGCGCCCAACGCCGAACGTCCAACGCTCAACGTTACATCAGAACTGCCGGATATAAGCTTTTTCGCGGAGGCTGGCGATCCAGCGTTCCTGAATTTGTTGCGCTTCGTCCTGGATCAGTTTCTTCTCAATATCGCCTCGCGCTTCGGCGAGCGATCTTGTCGTGCCGCCGCGTTTGTCCTCGACTTTGAGGATGTAGTAATTGCCGGCGTAATCGACGATGTTGCTGATTCTGCCGACTGGCATGTTGAAGGCGAACTTTTCCAGTGGCGCGGCAAGAGTATTGCGTCCAATCCAGCCCCAGTCGCCACCGTTGTCTTTCGTGCTGTCTTCAGAATAAATCTGCGCTGTTTGTTCGAATTCCGCGCCTCCAGCCAGTTTGCCGAGCACTTCTTCAGCCACCGCCTTTTGCGCCTGGGCGTTCCCGGTGTCCTTTTGGCCGGAAATCATGATCATCCTCAACTTGATCTCTTCCTTGGTCGTAAACAGGTCGCGATGCTTCTTGTAGAAATCTTCAATCTTGGTGGGCGAGATAATGTAGTTGGTCTTGACGTTGTGGCTGCGCATCGCCTGGACGATTATTCTCTCCATCTCTTTTTCCTTGAACTCGCCTAGCGAATAGTTCTGCGCCTCAAGTGTCTTGACAAACGTATTGCGGTCGCCGCCAAAGTTCTCCCGGATGATCTCCTGGATGCGCTGGTCTATAATGTGATCCGGAATTGCATAGCTTTCCTTTTTGAACGCCTGGATGACAAGCCGTTTGTCGATCAGATCCTTTAAGGCGAGCTGCCGGACTTCTTT